>DASRKB010000017.1:0-2050 GCA_035649175.1 Burkholderiales bacterium
ATGCGCGCGACCCGATCCTGAGGCTCGTGCCGGCGGAGCGGCGCGGGACGCTGATCGCCAGGCCCAAGGCCAAGGGCCTGCTCGACTGGAACATCGTCCTGCAGGGCAGGGACGAAACGGTCTTCTTCGACTTCTAGGCTAGGTGGCGCGGAATCGCGCCTTGAGCTCGTCGGAGATGGTCTGGCCGCGCAGCCGGCTGCCGGGGCCGCTTTCGAACTTGCCCCACACGCGGGTCTCGGAGCCCTTGGCGAGCGCCATGCCGTCCTCGCGCATCACCTCGTGCGCGACGACGAACGACTTGCCGCCGAAATGCAGGATGCGCGAATGCACCGCGCAGCGATCGCCCTGCTCGGCCGGATAGAGGAACTGGCAGTCGGCGGAGACGAGCGGCATGGCCAGGGACTCGGCGCGCATGCGCTTGGCATCGTAGCCGGCCGCGGCGAACATCGCCCAGCAGGCCGAATCCATCCAGCGGAAGTAGGTCGGGTAGAAGATGATGCCCGCCGGGTCGCAGTCGCCCCACTGCACCTGGCACGGAAACACGGCGACCACCGGGGAGAACTGCGCCTCGCTCAGCACTGTTCCCATGGCAGTCCCTCGAACCGCCACCCGGCGAGCGAATTGCGCTGGTGCTTGTCGTTCAACTCGCCCTCGAAGCCGTGCAGCACGTTGTACACGCGGGTGAAGCCCGCACGCTCCAGCTCCTCGCCGGCCTCCTTCGAGCGGTTGCCGCTGCGGCAAATGAGGACCACCGGGCGCGTGGTGTGGTTGGTGCCGGCGAGCTTCTTCACTTGGCCGACGAAGTGCGGATTCACCGCCCAGTCCGGGCCGTCGTTCCAAGCCACGTGCAGTGCGCCCACCGGATGGCCGACGAACAGGAATTCCATTTCGCTACGGCAGTCGATGAACAGCGCGTCCGGGTGCTGGTGCACGAACTGGAAGGCGCGCTTGGGCTCGAGGTGGTCCATGGCGAAAGGCCATTATAGCGGTAAGCGTTTGACAGAGCAGGGATATGTAGGCACACTGCGGGTCCGCGCCGATTTGATGTTCAGCTTGCGGGCGCGTTACAAATACCGCTAAAGAGACGTGCCCAGACGCCCGTTTCCGCGCAAGCCGAACGGGCGTTTTGTTTTTCCGCCGGACCATGACGCGAGCCGACCGCACCGCCCAGCTGCAAGCCCTCCTCGCCGAGAGGATCCTCGTGCTCGACGGCGCCATGGGCACGATGATCCAGCGCGAGCGGCTGGACGAGTCGCAGTTCCGCGGCGAGCGCTTTGGCGACTGGGCCCACGACCTGCGCGGCAACAACGACCTGCTCGTGCTCACGCAGCCCGAGCTGATCCGCGACATCCACCTGCAGTATCTGCGGGCCGGCGCCGACATCATCGAGACCAACACCTTCAATTCCACCGCCGTGTCGATGGCCGACTACGGCATGCAGTCACTGGTGCCAGAGCTCAACCTCGCGGCCGCGCGCCTCGCGGTGGAGGCGGCGCGCGAATGCCAGTCGCAGGACCCGGCGCGCCCGCGGTTCGTCGCCGGCGTGCTCGGCCCGACGACCAAGACCGCCTCGATCTCGCCGGACGTCAACGACCCGGGCTTTCGGGCGATCAGCTTCGATCAGCTGGCCGCGGCGTACGCCGAGGCCGCGGCGGCGCTCGTCGAAGGCGGCGTCGACCTGATCCTGGTCGAGACCGTATTCGACACCCTGAACGCCAAGGCGGCGCTCTTCGCGCTCGCGGAGCTGTTCGAGCGCCGCGGGGCTCGGCTCCCCGTCATCGTCTCCGGCACGATTACCGACGCCTCGGGGCGCACGCTCTCCGGCCAGACCACGGAGGCGTTCTACAACGCCGTGCGCCACGCGCGCCCGCTGGCGATCGGCCTGAACTGCGCGCTGGGTGCCCGCGAGCTGCGCCCGCACGTGGAGGAGCTCGCGGCGATCGCCGACGCCTTCGTTTCCTGCCACCCGAACGCCGGCCTGCCGAACGCCTTCGGCGAGTACGACGATACGCCGGAGAACACCAAACCACCCCGGCCAGCCGACCTACGG
>DASRKB010000018.1:0-5252 GCA_035649175.1 Burkholderiales bacterium
GCCGGCGCGCACGCCCTGGGTGGATAGCTGCAGCTTCTCGTCCATAAAAAAACCCGGTCCTTTCCAAGCCAGCGGACCGGGTTTCCTCGGCACGCTTTAGCGGTATTTGTAACGCGCCCGCAAGCTGTGGCTCAAATCGGCGCGACCGCGGAAGTATATCAGGCGGCCAGATTCAGATCGAGTTGTGCCGTTTCCTCGTCGCCGGAATCCCGCTTGGCGTCCCGTTGTATCTCGATCGTGCGCAGGTAATCCGCGGTGACATCACCGGTCACGTAGACACCATCGAAGCAGGAGGTCTCGAAGCTGGTGAGCCTGGGATTGGCGCGGCGCACCGCGTCCTTGAGCGCATCCAGGTCCTGGTAGATGAGCGCGTCCGCGCCGATCTCGCGCGCCACCTCCTCCTCGCTGCGGTGAGCGGCGATGAGCTCCGCACGTGTGGGCATGTCGATGCCGTAGACGTTGGGGAAGCGCACCGGCGGGGCCGCCGACGCGAAGAACACCTTGCGAGCACCCGACTCGCGCGCCATTTGCACGATCTCCCGGCTGGTGGTGCCGCGCACGATCGAGTCGTCGACCAGGAGGACGTTCTTGCCGGCGAACTCCATCGGCATCGCGTTGAGCTTCTGGCGTACCGAGCGGCGGCGCACCGCGTGTCCCGGCATGATGAAGGTGCGGCCGATGTAGCGGTTCTTGACGAAGCCCTCGCGGTAGGGCGCGCCGAGCCCGGCGGCGAGCTGCAGCGCCGACGGGCGACTGGAGTCGGGAATCGGGATGACCACGTCGACCTTCAGGTGCCGGTAGTGATGGCGGATTTTTTCGGCGAGCTTCTCGCCCATGTTGAGGCGCGTCTCGTAGACGGAAGCGCCGTCGATCAGCGAGTCTGGGCGCGCGAGATACACGTACTCGAAGATGCACGGATTGAGACTCGCGCGAGTGGCGCATTGCTGGCTGTGAAAGCTGCCCTCCTCGTCGATGAACACCGCTTCCCCGGGCCCGATGTCGCGCAGCACCCGGAAGCCGAGCGCGTCGATCGCCACCGACTCGGAGGCCACCATGTACTCCGTGCCGGCATCGGTCTCGTTGTAACCGATCACCGCGGGCCGGATGCCGAAGGGGTCGCGGAAGGCGAGCACGCCGTAGCCGGCGATCATCGCGACCACCGCGTAGGCGCCCCGCAGGCGCTTGTGCGTATTAGCGACCGCCGCGAAGATCGTCTGCGCGTCGAGGCGCAGCTTGACCGATGCCTGCTCGAGTTCGTGGGCGAGCACATTCACCAGTACCTCGGAGTCCGAGCCGGTATTGATGTGCCGCAAGTCGGTGCGGAACATCTCCTCCTTCAGTTGCTCCGAGTTGGTCAGGTTGCCGTTGTGGCCGAGCACGATGCCGAAGGGTGAGTTGACGTAGAACGGCTGGGCTTCAGCGGAACTGAAGGCGGACCCTGCGGTCGGATAGCGGCAGTGCGCGATCCCCATGTTGCCCGGCAGCGAGCGCATGTTGCGAGTGCGGAACACGTCGCGCACCATGCCCGGCGCCTTGTGCATGTGGAACGAGTTGCGCTCGCTCGTGACGATTCCCGCGGCGTCCTGGCCGCGGTGCTGCAGCAGAAGAAGCCCGTCATAGAGCAACTGGTTGACGGGCGAGCGGGCGACGACTCCTAGGATTCCGCACATCGGGAGGCGTTTCCGGTGTGGTTAAGGGTCAATGATAGCGTAACCGGTCGCCGAGCCGCGGCGGGAGCCAGGGCTTGAGCTGCACCACTGTGCGCTCCAGCATCCCGGCGCCGACCGAGGTTCTCCACAGCGCCTGGCGCGGGAGCGTCGTGAGGCCCGCGAGCACGGTGAGCGCGAGCAGAACCACGACGCCGCGCGCCAGGCCGAAGAGCCCGCCCAGGGTCCGGTCCAGGCCGCCGAGCCCGTAGGCCTTGATCACTCGCGAAAGCAGGAGCCCGACGATCGTGGCGATCGAAAGCGTGAATACAAAGACCACGAGATAAGCGAGCAACACCCGCAGCTCGGGGCTTGTTAACGAGGTCGGCAATGCGTCGCCGAGCGGCCCGGCCGCCGCGTTCGCGGCGAGGAAGGCGAGCACCCAGCCCGCGAGCGAGATGAGCTCGCGCACGAAACCGCGCCAGACGCCCCACGCCACCGAAAGCGCGAGCACGCCCGCGATGGCGATGTCGAGCGAGCTCATCCGGAGCGCGTCGTCACGGCACCCGGCTGGAGTCCCAGCTTGCGCATCTCGGCGTGCGCCTTCTCCGCGGCCTCGCGGCTCGCGAACGGCCCGGCTCGTACCCGCGTGAGCTTATCCTTCAACGGCTCGGTGGTATAGGGCACTCGCGCGCTCTTTAGCTTGCCGGTGATCTTCTCCGGATTCGCGAACACGCCGACCTGGAACACGTACTGTACTTCTGGCGCCTTCGGCACCGGCTTGGGAGGCGCGGCCTGCGGCCCGGACGGCGGTGCCGGCTGGGTGGGCGTTGGCCCCTGGAGCTGCGGCGCGGGCTTCGGCGTGAAAGGCGCCTCCCCTTCGCCGGGAATGCGCACGCTGACGCGGGCCGCGGGCGGTCTCGGCTCCCGGTCAAACACCATCGGCAGGACGATCACGGCGGCGAGCACCAGAGCGACTGCACCGACCAGCCGCCGTCTGCCTCGGCGCTTCAGTGACTCGACGTCCTGCGCTTCAGCCATGCGATCGCTTCACCGACGGTGACGAACGAACCGAAGACGATGATCTTATCATTCTCGCCTGCGGCCGCCTGCGCCGCCCCGAGCGCCTCGCCGACGCTCGCGTGCTCGCGCACTACCCGCCCGCTAAGCGCAGCCGCGAGCACCGATGCCTGCGCGCCGCGCGGTCCGGGCAACGAGGCGAGATGCCACTGCGTGACGCGCGGTGCCACTTCCCTCAGCACGCCCGTGATGTCCTTGTCGCGCAGCATGCCGCACACGGCGATCGTCTCCGGCGCGAACGGCGGCGCCGCGAGGTTATGCGCGAGCGTGCGCGCCGCCTCGACGTTGTGCGCCACATCGAGGATCAGTTGCGGCCTGCCGGGGAGAACCTGGAAGCGCCCGGGGAGCGAGACCTCCGCGAGGCCGCGGCGCACGTGCTGCATGGCGAGCGGAAGCCGCTCGCGCAGCGTGTCGAGCGCGCACAGCGCTGCCGCGGCGTTGCGAAGCTGGACCGCGCCGCGCAGCGCCGGATGCTCGAGCCCTCCCCTGCGTCCGGACGGTCCCCAATAGGTCCATTGGCGGTCCGCCGCCTCGCAGCCGAAGTCGCGATTGAAGAGCAGCAGGCGCGCGTCGGCGCGCAGCACCGACTGCGGCGGGTCGGGATCAGCCACTACGGCCGGGCGCCCCGACCGGAAGATGCCCGCCTTCTCGGCGCCGATGGACTCGCGATCCGTGCCCAGATACTCGACGTGGTCGATGCCGACGCTCGTGAGCACCGCGCAGTCGGCGTCGACCACGTTGACCGCATCGAGACGCCCGCCGAGACCGACCTCCAGGACCAAGGCGTCAAGGTTCATCCGGGAGAGCAGCCAGAGCATTCCGAGCGTTCCGAACTCGAAGTACGTAAGCGGTACGCCATGGCGGGCCGCCTCCACCGCGGTGAACGACTCGGACAGTGCGGTATCGTCGGCCTCGGTGCCGTCAATGCGCACGCGCTCGTTGTACCGCACGAGGTGCGGCGACGTGTACAGGCCGGTGCGATAGCCCGCGGCGCGCAATACCGACTCGAGCATCGCGCAGGTGGACCCCTTACCGTTCGTGCCGCTCACGGTGATGACCGGGGAAGTGATCTCGATGCCCAAGCGCGAGAACACCTGTCGGACGCGATCGAGCCCGAGCGCGATGGTGGCAGGGTGCTGCGCCTCGATGTACCGTAGCCAGTCCTCCAGCGATCTCAAGACAGGCTCTCCTCGTACATTGCGCGCACGGCGTCGATGGTATCGGCGTGCTCGGGACGCTTGTCGGGCCGATAACCTCTGACGCGCGCGAACCGCAGCGCAAGCCCCCCCGGGTACTGCGAACTCTCCTGCAGGTCGTTGAAGGCGATCTCGACGACGAGCTCGGGCCTCACGCGCACCGTCCACTCATCGCGCGACGTCTCCCGCGCGAGGAGCTCGCGCGTCTGCCATTCGAGCAACTCGTCGGTCATGCCCTTGAACGTCTTTCCGAGCATGACGAAGGCACCGCTGCGCGGGTCGCGCGCGCCCAGATGGAGGTTGGAGAGCCATCCGCGGCGCCGGCCGCTGCCCCATTCCGCGGCGAGCACCACGAGGTCCAGGGTGCGGGCACGCTTCACCTTCAGCCACCCCGCGCCCCGCCGGCCTGCCTCGTAGGGCGCCTCCAGCGACTTCGCCATGACGCCTTCATGCCCGCGGGCCAGCGCCCCGGCGTAGAACGCCTGCGCCTCCGCGAGCTCCCCCGTGACGAGCGACGGCGCGCAGAGCGCGGCATCCAGGACTTCCCTCAGCATGTCGTGCCGCTCGAGCGCGGGGCGGTCGACGAGCGGCGCGCCATCCCTGACCAGGCAATCGAAGAAGAACACCGAAAGCGGCAGCTCGCGCCGTGAAGCCTCGACGTCGAGCTTCCTGCCGAAGCGACGCATGGTCACCTGGAACGGGTGCGGCCTGCCGCCGGGGCGCAGCGCGATCGCCTCGCCGTCGAGGACCAGCGAATGCGCTGCCACGCTCCTCAGCGATTCCGGGATCTCGGGGACCGCGCTGGTGACGTCGTTGAGGTTGCGCGTGAAGACGCGCACCTCGTCGCCCGCCTTGTGCACCTGCACGCGCGCGCCGTCGAGCTTCCATTCGAGAAGCGCGTTTCCGCCAAGCGCCTCCAGCGCGCCGGCGACGGTTTCCGCCGGCTGCGCCAGCATCGGCAGCACCGGCTGCATGAGATGGATGGCGAACGGCGCGAGGGCCGCGGCGCCGCCGGTGAGCGCGGCGCGCGCGACCGGCGCGATGCCGCCGGCGAACGTGGCGGCGCGCCGGACATCGGCCGCAGGAATCCCGGCCGCGAGCGCAACGGCCTCCAGCATCACCCCCTCGAGCGCGCCCTGGCGCAGCTCGCCGGCGATGAGCCGCCTGAGTTTTACGGACAACGGCGACAACACCAGCACGATCACGCTGGACATGCCATCCAACCCCGGAGCGCCATCGGCGTCCACTCCGGGCAATGTGTCGAGCCCAGCGACGCCGTTCAAGAATGCGCTCGCGGCTTTCGGCTATTGGGCAGACAACCTGATCTCCG
>DASRKB010000019.1:0-7211 GCA_035649175.1 Burkholderiales bacterium
GGCGGCCACGGCGTTCAGCGGGGTCGCCGCCGCGCAGTCCATGGACATGAGCGCCTTCTACATCGGAGGTTCCATCGGCCAGTCGGAGCTCAAGGACGCCTGCGAAGGCGTCGCGAGCTGCGACGAGAAGGACACCGCTTGGCGCTTCATCGCCGGCTATCAGATCAACAAGAACTTCGCTGCCGAAGTCGGCTATACCGATCTCGGCGAAGCATCCGCGCCTGGCGCCTCCGCTGAAGCGTCGGCCTGGGAACTGGTCGGCCTGGGCTTCCTGCCCCTTGGCAATCATTTCTCGCTCTACGGCAAGGCCGGCGTCTACCGTGGCGACGTCGAAGCAAGTGGTCTTGGCGTCTCCGTCGAGGAGTCGAACAACGGGCTCACCTACGGCGCCGGCGTGCAGTGGGACTTCGGCAAACGTCTCGGCTTGCGGGCGGAATGGCAGCGTTACGCCGACGTCGGCGGAGATGACGTAGGCGGCGAGACGGATGTCGACGTGATGAATATCGGCGTCGTCTTCCGCTTCCAGTAGCAGTCTTAGACGGGCGAAAAGGGCGGCTTCGGCCGCCTTTTTCTTTTCCGCTCCGCCACCTCCGGGCGAGGTGCCGAACCACGCTCCGAAGTCGAGTATAGTCCGTGACCTTGACTTGTCGCCGTGCTCGGAGATCTGCAGTGAATCAATGCGCGAAGCGCTGCCTGACCATTCTCGGTGCCGCGTTCGCCGCGCTCGCGCTCGCGGGCTGCGCCACCAGCCGCCTGCTGACGCAGCAAAGCAACCCCGACTACGTCGGCAAGCCCTTCAACAGCGTGATGGTGGTGGCGGTGACGTCGGACGAACTGGTCCGTCGCACGTTCGAGGACCGCATCGTCGCGCTGCTCCAGAAGCGCGGGGTGAAGGCGATTCCCGCCTACGCCGAGGTCGGATCGCGTGGCCGCGTCGAGGAAGCGCAGCTGCGCCAGGCCATCGCCCGATCGAATGCCGAAGGCGTGCTCCTTACGCGGGTCACCCGGGTCGAACGGTTCTCGGGAACCGTGCCCGGCGCCACGGTCGCCGTTGGTGTCGGGTGGGGTGGCTTCTACGGCTATTACGCCGGGGTGTGGCAGACGGTGGATATGCCTCCGGAGCAGGTCAGTGGGCCGTCGTTCACGGTCTCCGAGACGCGCTTGTTCGATGCGAAGACCGGCATGCTCGCATGGACCGGGATCGTGGAAACACGGAAGAGCGACGGTCTCGATGCGGCACTGACGCAGTACATCGACGTTATTTTCGACGCGATGGTCAGCGATCGCGTCCTCTAATGGCGTCTCGACTTCAAGGGAGTGGCCTGTCATGAGAAGCGCCGTTCGTTCCGTCCTGTCCGCCGCTCTGCTCGGCGCCGGGGCGCTGCTGGCAGGCTGCGCCACGACGCCGGTGACGACGCTCGAGGTCAGCTGGGTCACCCCGCAACTGCCCCAGGCGCCGCTCAAGAAGGTGCTGATCATCACGGTGGCGAGCAGCGAGTTCGTCCAGATCGCCTTTCAGGACCAGATGGCCGCTCGGCTCCAGGCGCACGGCGTGAACGCCGTGGCCTCCCGGCGCTATTTCACCCGCTACACCGACGCGGAGAGAGCCCGCTTCAGGAAGAGCATCGAAGAGTCGGATGCCGAATTCGTTCTGCTAGCGCGCGTGACCAATACCCAGACGACGACGTTCGAGGACCGCGGCACGATCATCGGACCGAATGGCGTGCCCTACGCGGATGCGACCGGCGTCTACAGCGCGTACGCGCGGTACGCCTACCCGGGATCCTACGTTCAAGGGGCCGACGCGTCGACGAAGACGATCACCGCGGAGGCGTCGATCTTCGCCGCTAAGGGCGAGAAGCTCATGTGGTCTGCCAGGACCCGGACGACCAACGCCCACTCGACCACCGGCGAAGGCTTCGCGCCGCAGTACGTGGCAGTCATCCTCGATGCAATGAAGAAGGACAAGCTGTTTCCATGAGAGAGAAATAGGCCCCCGCCTTCGCGGGGGCGACTTCTTCATGGAGAGGCGGTTTACGTCATCGCCAGATCGAAGCGGTCCAGGTTCATCACCTTGTCCCAGGCCGCGACGAAGTCCTCGATGAACTTCTCCTCCGCATCGTCGGCGGCGTAGACCTCCGCGACCGCCCGAAGCTGCGAGTTGGAGCCGAAGACGAGATCCACGCGCGTGCCGGTCCACCTGACCTTGCCGGTCTTGCGATCGTACGCTTCGTAGATGGCTTCAGCCTTTGCGGAGGGCTTCCACTCCGTTCCCATGTCGAGGAGGTTCACGAAGAAGTCGCTGGAGAGCGTCGCCGGCTTTGAGGTGAGAACCCCGTGCTTCGCGCCGCCGGCGTTGGCCCCCAGCACGCGCAGGCCGCCGACCAGGACCGCCATCTCCGGCGCGGTGAGCGTGAGGAGGTGCGCCTTGTCGACGAGCGCGTGCTCCGAGCCCACGCCGAGATCGCCCTTGACGTAGTTGCGGAAGCCGTCGGCGACCGGCTCGAGCGGCGCGAAGGAGTCCACATCCGTCTGCGCCTGCGAGGCGTCCGTGCGTCCGGGCTTGAAGGGCACCTTCACGTCGTGGCCGGCGGCCTTGGCCGCTTTCTCGATCGCCGCGCCGCCGCCGAGAACGATCAGATCGGCAAGCGAGACCTTCTTCTTGGACTCCTTCTGGATCTTTTCGAGCGTGCGCAGCACCTCCGCCAGCTGCCGCGGCTGGTTGACCTCCCAGTCCTTCTGCGGCGCGAGGCGGATGCGGGCGCCGTTGGCTCCGCCGCGCTTGTCGGAGCCGCGGAAGGTCGATGCCGACGCCCAGGCCGCCCCGACGAGCTGCGCGACCGACAGACCCGAGGCGAGGATCTTCTTCTTCAACTCGGCGATGTCCTTCTCGCCGGCGAGCGGATGGTTCACGGCGGGGATCGGGTCCTGCCAGATCAGCTCTTCCTTCGGCACTTCCGGCCCGAGGTAGCGGGCGCGCGGGCCCATGTCGCGGTGCGTCAGCTTGAACCAGGTCCGCGCGAAGGCATCCGCGAATTCCTGCGGGTGCTCGTAGAACCGGCGCGAGATCTTGCCGAACTCGGGATCGAAGCGCAGCGTGAGATCCGTGGTCAGCATGGTGGGCTTGTGGAACTTGCCCGGGATGTGCGCGTCGGGAATGATCTCCGGCGCGTTCTTCGCCACCCACATCTTGGCGCCGGCCGGCGACTTGGTCGGCTCCCACTCGTACTTGAACAGGTTCTCGAAGAAGTTGTTGCTCCAGAGCGCCGGGGTCTTCGTCCAGGTCACCTCGAGGCCGCTGGAGATCGTGTCCTTGCCGCGCCCGCTGCCGTAGTCGCTCATCCAGCCCAGGCCCTGCGCCTCCAGCGGCGCGGCCTCCGGGTCCGGACCCTTGTGCGATTCCGGCGCGGCGCCGTGGCACTTGCCGAAGGTGTGGCCGCCGGCGATGAGCGCGACGGTCTCCTCGTCGTTCATCGCCATGCGCCCGAAGGTGGCGCGGATGTCCTTGGCGGCGGCCATGTAGTCGCCGCTCGCGTCCGGGCCCTCGGGGTTCACGTAGATGAGGCCCATGTGCGTCGCGCCGAAGGGCCCCGTCAGCTCGCGCTCGCCGGCGAAGCGCTGGTCGACGCCCAGCCACTTGAGCTCGGCTCCCCAGTTCACGTCCTCGTCCGGCTCCCACACGTCGGCGCGGCCGGCGCCGAAGCCGAAGGTCCGGAAGCCCATCGACTCGAGCGCCACGTTGCCCGCCAGCATCATGAGGTCGGCCCAGGAGATCCTGCTGCCGTACTTCTGCTTGATCGGCCACAGCAGCCGCCGCGCCTTGTCGAGGTTGACGTTGTCGGGCCAGGCGTCGAGGGGCGCGAAGCGCTGCTGGCCGCGGCCGCCGCCGCCGCGCCCGTCGGCGATGCGGTAGGTGCCGGCCGAGTGCCAGGCCATGCGGACGAAGAGCCCGCCATAGTGGCCGAAGTCGGCCGGCCACCAGTCCTGCGAGTCGGTCATCAGCTTGACCAGATCTCTCTTCAACGCCTGATAGTCGAGGCTCTTGAATTCCCTCGCGTAGTCGAAGCCCTTGCCCATCGGGTCGGACTTCGGGGAATGCTGGTGCAGGACCTCCAGCCGCAGCCGGTTCGGCCACCAGTCGCGGTTCGTTCGGCCCAGGCCTGCCATGTGGTGGAACGGGCACTCGCCTTTGACCTTCGTGTCCATGATTTGTCCTTTCGTACTTGGTGGCCGCCATCTCACGGCAAACGGGCGACGGAGGGAAATCGTTTGTCGCAATGCGCATCATTGCGCCGGCCTATGCCCGCGCTTTGCGCTAGATCAAACGCCGGCCGGCCGATGGCGGCGTAGCATGGCGCCCATGCAGATGCGGCGGGGGGACTTCGGCCGCCTGACGCGCAGCACCTACGCCATGGTGCTCGCGGGCGGGCGCGGCAGCCGCCTGAAGGAGCTCACCGACTGGCGCTCGAAGCCTGCGGTGCCCTTCGGCGGCAAGTACCGCATCATCGACTTCACGCTCTCCAACTGCGTGAATTCGGGCGTGCGGCGCATCGGCGTCGCCACGCAGTACAAGTCCTACAGCCTGATCCGCCACCTGCAGCGCGGCTGGAGCTTCCTCGACGGCCGCATCGGCGAGCACGTCGACATCCTGCCGGCGCAGCAGCAGCTCGACGAGGAGAGCTGGTACCGCGGCACCGCCGACGCGGTGTTCCAGAACCTGAACGTGCTGCGCACCGACGGCTGCCGCCACGTGCTCGTGCTCTCCGGCGACCACGTCTACAAGGAGGACTATGGCCGGCTCCTCGAGGACCACGTGCACAGCGGGGCGGACGCGACCGTGGTCTGCGTGGACGTGCCGCTCGAGGAGGCGAGCGGCTTCGGGCTGATGAGCGTGGACGCGACCGATCGCGTGGTCGGGTTCGACGAGAAGCCGTCCAACCCCAAGCCCATGCCCGGCTCGACCGACCGCGCGCTCGCGAGCATGGGTGTCTACGTCTTCAACGCGCCCTTCCTCTTCGAGCAGCTCATCCGCGATGCGGGCGACCGGAGCTCGGCCCACGATTTCGGGCGCAACGTGCTGCCGCACATCATCGAACGCTACAAGGTGCACGCGCACCGCTTCGCCGACAGCTGCGTCGGCGGCGAGCCTTACTGGCGGGACGTCGGCACGCTGGATGCGTACTGGGAGGCGAACATGGAGCTCGCCAAGGTCACGCCGCAGCTCAACCTCTACGACCGCGAATGGCCGATCTGGACCTTCCAGGAGCAGCTCCCGCCCGCGAAGTTCGTCTTCGACGACGAGGGCAAGCGCGGCGTGGCGGTGGATTCCATGGTCTCCGGCGGCTGCATCGTGAGCGGCGCGACCGTGCGCCGCTCGGTGCTCTTCTCCAACGTGCACGTGCGCGAAGGCGCGGTGCTGGAAGACTGCGTGGTGCTGCCCGACGTGGTGATTGGCCCGGGGGTGCGCCTCTCGCGCACCATCGTCGACCGGCAGTGCCGCATCGACGCCCCGGCGCTCGAGGACCGCTCTCGCTTCCGCACCACCGAGAAGGGCCTGACGCTCGTCACGCCGGAGATGCTCGGCCAGCGCGTGCACCAGGTGCGCTGAGGAGCAGGTAGTGTCCTGAGGCCGGCGCGTTGGCGTAGCGAGGCTGTCCCCCCGCTTTTCTTGTCCTGGATCAAGCGCGCTGACAAACTGTTCTCCAGTATGTCAAAACGTGGCCAGAAGTCCCGACCTGGCGCGAGCGCAAGGTTGTCCTCCTCTTCCGGCCGCAAGATAGCGCTGGCTGGTCTTGGCGTGGCCATCGTTGCGGGTGCAGCGCTCATCTGGCATGCGCAGACCCCTTCCGGGCCGCGCCCTGAGAGCGCGGCGCTGGGTGCGTCGCAGTTCGCCGGCAGCGTGGCCTGCGCCGGATGCCATGCAGCTCAGACGAGTGCGTGGAGCGGCTCCCACCACCAGCTCGCCATGCAGGAGGCGAGCGCGTCCTCGGTGCTCGGCGATTTCGACGATGCGAAGTACCAATATCTCGGCGTCGAATCCCGGTTCTTCCGGCGCGACGGCAAATTCATGGTCCGCACCGACGGGCCGGACGGCAAGCTCGCCGACTTCGAGATCAAGTACAGCTTCGGCGTCACGCCGCTGCAGCAATACCTGATCGAGTTCCCGGGCGGCCGGCTCCAGGCGTTGTCGATCGCGTGGGACACGCGGCCGAAAAGCGCCGGCGGGCAGCGCTGGTTCCATCTCTACCCGGGGGAGCGGATCACGCACGAGGATCCGCTCCACTGGACAGGCCTGTATCAGAACTGGAACCTGCAGTGCGCCGCGTGCCATTCGACGAACCTGAAGAAGGGGTACGACGCGGCGGGCGATACCTACCGGACCACGTTCAGCGAGATCAACGTCGCCTGTGAGGCTTGCCACGGGCCGGGCTCGCGCCATGTGGCGTGGGCGAGACGGGACCGGCCGCAGGGTGACAAGGGCCTCGTCAAGGCCACGATGAATGTCTGCGCCGCGTGCCATGCGCGCCGTTCCACCATCAGCGAGGAGGGGCAGCCAGGCGCCCCCCTCGAGGACACGCATCGCCTTGCGCTGCTGACTTCCCCGAGCTATCACGCCGACGGACAGCAGCGCGAGGAGGATTACACCTGGGGCTCCTTCCTGCAGAGCAAGATGTTCCAGCGCGGCGTCACCTGCATGGATTGCCACGAGCCGCACGCCTTGAAGCTGCGCGTCGAGGGCAACGCCCTGTGCGTGCGTTGCCACGACGGCGCCGTGTTCGACACGGCAAAGCATCATTTCCACGAGGCGGGCACCAAGGGCGCGCAGTGCGTCGAATGCCACATGCCTGCGCAGAACTACATGGTGGTGGACCCGCGACGCGACCACAGCATGCGCATCCCGCGGCCCGACCTGTCCGCATCGCTGGACAGCCCGAATGCGTGCACCCAGTGCCACGCCGGCCGCAAGCCGGAATGGGCGGCAGCGGCGATGGACCAGCGGTATGGGAAGAAATGGCGCGATCGCTGGCACTACGGCGCCACTCTCCATGCCGGTGCGACCCAGGGCGTGAAGGCGCTGCCCGCGCTGCTGGCGCTGGCGGAGGATCCCGCCGCGCCGCCCATCGTCCAGGCGACCGCGGTGGCGCTCGCGCAGCCTCATGTCCGGCCGGGCGATCTGCCCGCGGCCCGCCGGCTGCTGACGAGCGCCGATC
>DASRKB010000020.1:0-35575 GCA_035649175.1 Burkholderiales bacterium
TACCACGTCATCTCGGGCTGGTCGCGCCTGGTGGTCCTCCTGGCGAAGGCGATCCTGGGCATCCGCTGGCGCGTCGAGGGGCGTGAGAACCTGCCCGGCCGTCCGGCGGTCATCCTCGCCAAGCATCAGTCGGCGTGGGAAACGATGGCGTTCCAGCTGATCTTTCCGCCGCAGGTGCACGTGCTCAAGCGCGAGCTCCTCTGGATTCCCTTTTTCGGCTGGGGACTCGCGCTCATGAGCCCCATTGCGATCGACCGCGCGCGCGGCGTCGCGGCCCTGCGGGCGATCGCCCGGCGCGGCTGCGAACGGCTTGCTCAGGGCTTCTGGGTCATCGTTTTTCCCGAGGGCACGCGCGTCGCGCCGGGGGAGCGCCGCCCATACCATCTCGGCGGAGCGTGGCTCGCCGCGGCGGCCCAGGCGCCCGTGGTACCGGTGGCGCACAATGCGGGGCTGCTCTGGCCTCGCAACGCGTTTCTGAAGCGTGCCGGAACGGTGACCGTGCGCATCGGCCCGGCGATCGAGCCCGGCCAGCGCGATCCCAAGACCATCAACTCGCTTGCGGAGCAATGGATAGAAGAACAGCAGAAGGCGCTCTGCTGATCGAGCTCGGCGGCCGGCTCGTGGAGTATCGCTTCGAGCGCCGCCGCCGCCGGACGATCAGCATCAGCATCGACGCGCAGGGCGTGCGCGTGGCGGCGCCGCCGCGCGCCCCATGGCGCGACATCGAGGATTTCATGCGCTCCAAGCGCCGCTGGATCCTCGCCAAGCTCGACGAGTGGGCGGCGGCGCCACGGCCGTCCCTGCTGCGCATCCGGAGCGGTGAGCGCCTTCCGCTGCTCGGCGAGGCAGTCGAGCTGCATGTGCGCCCCGGACCGACGCAGCGCTACGGCTCGACGCTCGCGGTCGCCGGCGGGAGGGAGCTCCTTGCCTGGCTGAAGGCGGCCGCGCTCGAGCGGCTGCGCCCGCGCGCCGCCCATTACGCGGCCCGCCTGGGGCTTGCCGCCCCGAGGCTTGCGCTCTCCAACGCCCGCACCCAATGGGGCGTATGCCATGCCGACGGGTCGATCCGCCTGTCGTGGCGGCTCGTGCATCTGGAGTCCGCCCTGGCCGACTATGTCGTGGCGCACGAGGTCGCGCACCTCGTCGAGCTCAACCATTCCCGGCGGTTCTGGGCGCTCGTCGCCTCGCTCTACCCCGAGTGGCGAGGCGCGCGCGAGCGCCTGGAGCTCGCCGGCGCCGCCCTTCCCATCCTGAAAGGAAGCCCATGAGAATCCTCCACACCATGCTTCGCGTCGGCGACCTGCAGCGCTCGGTGAAGTTCTACACCGAGGTGCTCGGCATGAAGCTCCTGCGCACCACCGAGCGGCCGGAGCAGAAGTACTCCCTCGCGTTCGTCGGCTACGACAGCGAGGACCGGGCGAGCGTGCTCGAGCTTACGTACAACCATGGCGTCGAGCGCTACGAGCTCGGCACCGCCTTCGGCCACGTGGCGATCGAGATGCCCGACGTCGCTCGCGCCTGCGAAAGCGTGAGACGGGTGGGCGGCAAGGTGACGCGCGAGGCCGGGCCGGTGAAGGGCGGCACCACGGTGATCGCCTTCGTCGAGGATCCGGACGGCTACAAGATCGAGTTCATCGAGCGCAAGGTCGCGGCTTGAGCGCGTACCTGCGCGCGCTGCTCACTCCGCACGCGAGCCGCTGGCAGCCGATGCTGCTCGCCCTGGGTTGCCTCACCGCCGCGGCGGGGGCCGCTGTACTCGCGCGCGAGCTTTGGCTTGTTTCGCTGCTCTTCACCGCGCTCGCCTTCGCGGCGTGGGCCGTGGGCGCCTGCGCGATGGTGGGCTTCGTCAAGTGGCTGTTCGCCGCTTCGCTGAAGGACCTGAAGCGCGATTGAGCGTGGCCGAGATGCGCGCGTAGTCCGCGGGCGTCAGGTTCTCGGGGCGTAGCCGGGGATCGAGGCCGAGCGCCCGGTAGCCGCTTTCCTCGAGCGGCAGGGCGTTACGCAGCTGCTTGCGTCGTGCGGAGAACGCCCTGCGCAGCAGGTCCTCGTCGATTTCCAGCGCTTCGGCCAGCGGCTCGAGGCGTACGACGGCCGAATCCACCTTCGGTGGCGGACGGAAGGCGCCGCTCGGCACGCGGAACAGCTTCTCCATGCGGAAGCGGGCCTGCAGCGCGACGGAAAGCCGCCCGTACTCGGGGGTCGAGGGCGCCGCCACCATGCGCTCGACCACCTCGAGCTGCAGCATGAAATGCATGTCGCGTACGCGCCGCGAGAAGCGCGCGAGGTGGAAGAGGAGCGGCGTCGAGATGTTGTAGGGCAGGTTTCCCACCACGCGCATGTCCCCCGGAAACGCGTGGAAGTCGAACTCCAAGGCATCGGCGCAGTGAACCTTGACCCCAGGCAGGTCCAGGCGCGAAGCCAGGTCGCGGTCAACTTCGATCGCCTCGAGCTGCCCGCAGCGCTCGCTCAGCAGGCGGGTCAGCGCGCCTTCCCCTGGGCCGATCTCGACGAAGAAGTCCTCGCGCGACGGCGCGATCGCCTCCACCAGCCGGCGCAGCACGCCCGCATCGTGCAGGAAATGCTGGCCGAAGCGCTTACGCGGGCGATGCGAGCTCGACGGCAAGCTTGACGGCCTCGATGAAGCTGCCCGCGTCGGCCCGACCGGTTCCCGCAAGGTCGAGCGCCGTGCCGTGGTCCACGGAAGTGCGCACGAAAGGAAGGCCGAGCGTCACGTTCACGCCGCGACCGAAGGAGGCGTACTTCAGGACCGGCAAACCTTGATCGTGGTACATGGCGAGCACGCAATCGGCCCCCTTGAGGCGCTCGGGGACGAACAGCGTGTCGGCGGGGACAGGTCCATGCGCCTCGATGCCGGCGGCGATCGCCTCGCGGATGGCGGGCCCGATGAGTTCCACTTCCTCGCGGCCCAGGTACCCGGATTCGCCGCCATGCGGGTTGAGCCCCGCGACCAGGATGCGCGGCTTCTGGATGCGGAAGCGCGCGCGCAGATCGCCGTCGATGACTTTCAGGGTACGCACAAGGCTTTCCCGGCTGATAGCAGCGGGGACGTCCTTGAGCGGCAAATGCGTGGTGCCGAGCGCGACGCGAAGGCCGCCGCCCACCAGCATCATCACCACGTGCGCCGCCCCCGCGCGCGCGGCGAGGTATTCAGTGTGCCCAGTGAACGCCACGCCCGCCTCGTTGATCGTGCTCTTCTGCACCGGGGCGGTCACCATGGCCGCGTACTCGCCCTCCAGGCAACCTCGGACAGCGCGGTCCAGCACCGCGAGGACATAGCGGCCGTTTGCGGGGTCGAGCTTCCCGGGCCGGGCGGCGCAGGCGAGCGGAACGTGCTCGACGTGCGGAAACCCATGCAGGAGCGAGCGGTCGCCGATGGCGACGAGGCGCGCGGGAAGCGACTCGCGGACGAGCTTCACGCAAAGCTCGGGGCCGATGCCCGCGGGCTCCCCGGAGGTAAGCGCGACGACGGGCCTATCGCTCCTCAAGGCGCAGCTCGACGTAGGTCCGGTCGCGCAGCTGCCGCACCCATTCCTGGTACGCCTCTTCCGACTTGCGCTCGCGCAGCGCCTGGCGCGCCTGCTGGCGGCGCCGCTCGGGGCTCATGTCGGCCGAGCGGCGCTCGAGCACCTGGATGAGGTGGTAACCGAACGGCGTACGCACCGGCTGGCTGATCTCGCCCGGCTGTAGCTCGCGGTAGGCGCGCTCGAAGTCGGGGACCGTATCCCCGGGATACACCCAGTCGAGCTCGCCGCCGCGCGCCGCGGTGGCATCCTCGGAATGCACGCGGGCGAGCTCGGCGAAGTCCGCGCCCCCGCTCACAATGCGCGCGCGCAGGTCGAGTAGCCGCCGGCGTGCCTCCGGCTCCGAGATCGCCTCGCTCGGGCGTACGAGGATGTGCCGCAGCCGCGTCTGCTCGACGGCGGCGATCGGCGCTCCCGCGCCCCGCCGGTCGACAAGCTTGAGCACGTGAAACCCGGCCGGGCTGCGAAGCACTTCGCTGACCTCTCCAGGATTCATCGCTACCAGCGCTTTCGAGAAGAGCTCCGGCAGCCGCTCGTGCGCCCGCCAGCCGAGCGCGCCGCCCTTCAGCGCATCCGCGGAATCGGAGTACGTCGCGGCGAGGCGGCTGAAGTCCTCGCCCGCGCGCGCCTCGGCAAGCGCCTTGGCCGCTCGCTCGCGCGCCGCTTCCACGCGCTCGGGCGCGGCCTGCTCCGGCACGCGTACCACAATATGCGCGAGGTTGTATTCCACGCCCTCTCCGGGGCGGTTTTTCATCTCCTCGAGAAACAGATCGATCTCGGTGTCGCTCACCTGGATGCGCTCCTCCACCTCCCGCTCCCGCAGGCGATTGAGAATGATCTGCTCGCGCAGGTCCTCGCGCCATTCGTCAAAGGGAACGTTGTCCGCTTCCAGCGCCCGCCGGAAAGCGGCGAGGGTCATCTTGTTGTTCTCGGCGATGCGTTGCACCGCGCGGTCGAGCTGCAGCTCGTCGATGCGGATGCCGCGCTCGCGGGCGAGCTGGAGCTGCGCCTTGTCCGTGATCAGGCGCTCGAGCATCTGGCGCTCGAGCACCGCCCGGTCCGGAGGACGGGTGCCCGCGCGGCGCAGCTGCCGCTCGGCCGTGGCCACCGTTTCGTTCAGCTCCGAGAGCGTGATCACGTCCTTGTTGACCACCGCGACGATGCGGTCGAGCACCGCCACCTCTTTCTGGCCGGACGCCGGCAGGGCGGCGCCGAGCGCGAGAAGCAAAAGCAGGATCCTGTGCATCAATACACCTGTTCGAATGGCAGCCGGGCCCGCGTGCTCGGCGGCGCGAGCGTGGCCTCGGCCGGGTTGGTCACCGAGTACCCCGGCACGTTGCGCTTGAGTAGCTCCACGACCTCGTCGGTGCCGATCTGGCCGACGCCGTTGAACTCGAGCTGGAAGGCGAGGGTCGACGAGGCGATGGCCGAGGCCGCCTGCACGCGCTGTACTACGATGCGAAACACCCAGCAACCCGCGTTGTACTCCACACCGGCGATACCTTCCAGCAGCCGGTCGTCGAGCAGCGAGTAATTGTAGCGCCCGACGCCGTACCAGCCGGGAGCGATCGGCCACTGTGCCGAGACGTCGATCTGCCGGATGTTCTCCAGGCGGTTGAAGCGGTAACTTGCGTTGATGACCTTGGCAAGCTCGGGCGAGTAGCGCGTCGTCACGGTATAGCGTTCCATGCGCTGCTCGCTGCGGTTGTACTGCGTGCCGGCGTCGAACGTCCAATAGCGAAAGAGCCGGCCACCGACCGCGGCCAGGATGTCCGACTCGCTCGCGGTGCGCAGGGGCGACGCCGGCGTGAGGCCGACGCGCTCGTCCTCGAAGTAGTAGCGCTGCCCGATCGTGGCGCGGAACGCCTCCTGCCCCCCCGCCCAGAGAAAGCGCGAGGTCAGCGCAAGCGTGAGCTGGTTGGCATCGCCGAAGCGGTCGCCTCCGACGAACCGGTTCTCGGTGAAGAGCTGCGTGTAGTTGAAGTCGGCGAGCGCGGTGTCGAAGACCGGAATCTCGTCCTGATTGCGGTAGGGGACGTAGACATAGAACAGCCGCGGCTCGAGCGTCTGGGTAAGGGTCTCGCCGAACCAGCGCGCGTCGCGCTCGAAGACGAGGCCCGAGTCGATCGACGCGAAAGGCACCGACATGCTGGGCGAGCGCGCCGGCATGCCGTCGAACGCTTCGAGTGAGTAGCCGGCATAGTGGGCGCCGAGCTTCGGCTGCAGGAACCATCCGGGCGCGAGCACGGGCAGCGTGATCGCCGGCGTCGCCGACTGGCGCGCCCCTTCGAGCAGTGTCGGGTGGTAAAACTGCACGTACTCCGCCGGAATGCTGGCGTCGAAGAGCCCGCCGATGTCGCTTTGCGTGGTGGCAAAGCGCAGCTGCGGCAGGCGCTGGTAGGGCGGCACGATGGGATCGAGCGGATCCTGCAGCGTCTGGAAGCGCTGCACGTGCGCCTGGACAACATACGGCGCGCCCGCGATGGTGCGCGCGTAAGTCAGGCTCGCATCCTGCGGCAGGTTGCGCTGCGAAACCTGCCTCACCTGGCTCGACAGATCGACGAGGTAGCGATCGTCGGAGACCTCGTTGTAGTTTCCCTGGAAGGTCAGGCCGGCCGCGAGTGTCTGCTGGTGCTGGAGCGACAGGCCGGTGCGCGACGCTCCGCCAAGCTCCCTGTCCTCGGGCAGGTACTCGAGCCTTGCTTCGCCCTCGTACATGCGGCCGAGATAGCGCCCGTGGTTCTTCAGCTGGAAGCCACGCTTCGCCATGTACACCGGCGTGAGGGTCAGGTCGTATTCCGGCGCGATGTTCCAGTAGTAGGGGATACCGAACTCGAAGCCCCTGGAGCTCGTCTGAGCGTAGTACGGGCTCAGCACGCCGCTCTTGCGCCGATCCTCCAGCGGGAATGTGGCGAACGGCGCCGCGAGAATCGGCACATCGAAGAAGCGCAGCCTCGGGCTCGTGGCGTATCCGACTCCCTCCTCGTAGTCGAGCTCGAGCTCGGAGGCTTCAAGCCGCCAGTCCTCCCTGCCGGGCTCGCAGGTCGTGAAGGTGGCATCCTTGAGCAGGTAGCGGTCCTTACCAAGGAACTCCATGCTCTCCGCGCCGCCGCGCGCGGTGTGCCCGCGCTGCAGGAGGTACGCCGGGCTCTCGAACACGCCGGTATCGTCTCGGGTGTTGTACTCGAGTCGCGGGCCAAAGAAGCGGTCCACACCGCTTTGCAGCCGCACCCCGCCGTCCCCCTCGGCGAAGCCGAGCTCTCTGTTGTAGTGAAGATGCTCGCCGAAGATCGTCAGATCGTCGCGGCGGATTTCGGCGGCGCCCCACGCGCTCACTTCCAGGTCGCCGACCGCCTCGATGCGCTGGGCGTCGATGGTCGTGCGTTCCGTCGAATCGGCGCCGCCGGTTTGCGCGAGGACGGGGGCTGCGAGGAGCGCGGCAGCCAGCGTCGCGAAACGGTGCGGCATGGAGCGGCGGGCGGACGCTTTCCGTTAGAATTCCCAATGATACACGCCGATGCACGGCGCGCCGCGCTGGAGGGTTGGCTGGCCGCGCGCTTCGGCTCTCCAGTCGCGATCACCCCCGCTTCCGAGGATGCCAGCTTCCGGCGCTACTGGCGCGTTCGCGCGGGCGACGGCACGAGCTTCATCGTCATGGACGCGCCGCCTGCGCGCGAGGACTGCCGGCCGTTCATCCGCATCGCCGCCATGCTGCGCGAGGCAGGCGTCAACGCACCGCAGGTCTTCGCGCAGGATCTCGAGCAGGGCTTTCTGCTGCTTACCGACCTCGGCACGCGCACCTACCTGGAAGCCTTGAACGCCTCGAGCGCGGCGAAGCTCTTCGGCGACGCTACGGACGCGTTGTTGCGCTGGCAGCTCGCTACGCGGCCCGGCGAGCTGCCTTCCTACGACGAAGCCCTCTTGCGGCGCGAGATGGATCTTTTTCCGGAGTGGTATGTCGGGCGCCATTTGGGCAAGGCGCTGTCCGACGCGCAGAAGCAGTCCTTGACGTCCATCTTCCGGCTGCTCGTCGAAAGCGCCCTCGCGCAGCCTGCGGTGTACGTCCACCGCGACTACATGCCGCGCAACCTGATGGTGTGCGAGCCCAATCCCGGCGTGCTCGATTTCCAGGACGCCGTGGTCGGTCCCATCGCCTACGACGTGGTGTCGCTGCTGCGCGATGCGTTCGTGAGCTGGGACGAGGAGCTCGTTCTCGACCTCACCGTGCGCTACTGGGAAAAGGCGAAGCGCGCCGGCCTCCCGGTGCATTCGGACTTCGGCGAGTTCTGGCGCGCCTTCGAGTGGATGGGGCTGCAGCGCCACCTCAAGGTGTTGGGAATCTTCGCACGCATCAACTACCGGGACGGCAAGCCGAGGTACCTCGCCGACACGCCGCGATTCATCGCCTATGCAAGGGCCGCGTGCCGGCGCTACAACGCCCTCGCGCCGCTCGCCGGGCTCCTCGACGAACTCGCATGAAGGCCATGATCCTCGCCGCGGGCCGCGGCGAGCGGCTGCGGCCGCTGACCGAGAGCACTCCCAAGGCGCTGGTGGAGGCGGGCGGCAAGCCTCTCATCGGCTGGCACCTCGAGCGCCTCGAAGCGAGCGGCTTTCGCGAGGTGGTGATCAACGTCTCGCACCTCGCCGGCCGGATCGTCGAGGCGCTGGGCGACGGCGAGCGCTATGGCGTGCGTATTGCCTGGTCGCGCGAGGCTGAGCCGCTCGAGACCGCGGGCGGAATCGCGAATGCGCTTCCCCTGCTCGGCAGCGGGCCCTTCCTGCTCGTCAACGGGGACATCTACTGCGAGTACGACTTCTCCCGGCTCCAAGCGCATGACCTGGGGGCGAATCTGGCGCGCCTCGTGCTCATCGCCAATCCACCGCATAACCCCAAGGGTGACTTCACGCTCGACGAGGGCATCGTCGGCAACGCGCCCTCGCCGCGCTACACTTACAGTGGCATTGCCGTCGTATCGCCGGCGCTGGTGGCGGGCGTGCCGCCGGGTCGGAAGGCGCCGCTTGCGCCGCTGCTGCGCGAGGGCGCGGAGCGCGGGCGGATCTGCGGCGAGCTCTACACTGGCACCTGGCAGGACGTCGGCACGGCAGAGCGGCTCGCCGGGCTGCGCCGTCATTTGGCATCGACCCATGAAAATCGCTGAAGAGATCTCCATCTACCGAAACCGGCGCGAGCGGCTTGCGCGCGCCATCGGGCAAGCCGTGGCGGTCATCCCCACCTCGCCTGAGCGCCCCCGCAACCGCGATTCCCACTACCCCTACCGCTTCGACAGCTACTTCTACTACCTCACCGGATTCTCCGAGCCGGAGGCGGCGCTCGTCGTCGTCGGTGGCGATAGCCCCCGCACCATCCTCTTCTGCCGCGAGCGCAACGAGGAGCGGGAGATCTGGGACGGCTTTCGCCACGGGCCGCACGCGGCGCGCGAGCGCTTCGCCCTGGATGAGGCATACCCGGTCGCTGCGCTCGACGAGGCGCTGTCGCGGCTGCTCGAGAACCAGCCCGCGCTGCACTATCCCGTAGGCGCGGACGCGGAATGGGATGCCCGGGCAATGCGCTGGCTGAACGCGGTGCGCTCGCGTGTGCGCGCCGGAGTGGCCGCGCCCGACCGCGTGCACGACGTGCGCGCCGTGCTCGACGACATGCGCCTGCGCAAGGATGCGCACGAGGCGGCGCTCATGCGCCGAGCCGGCGCGGTCGCGGCGGCGGCGCACCGCCGCGCCATGCAGGCCACGCGACCCGGCCGGGCGGAGTACGAGATCGAGGCCGAGCTGCTCTACGAGTTCCGTCGCAATGGCGCGCAGTTCCCCGCCTATTCGCCCATCGTCGCGGGCGGTGCGAACGCCTGTGTCCTGCACTACGTCTCCAACGACGCGACGCTGCGCCACGGCGACCTGCTGCTCATCGATGCGGGCTGCGAGCTCGACGGCTATGCCTCGGACATCACGCGTACCTTTCCCGTGAGCGGCCGCTTCAGCGGCGCGCAGCGCGAAGTCTACGAGCTGGTCCTTGACGCTCAGCGCGCGGCGATGGACGCCGTTCGTCCCGGACGCGCCTGGAACGAGCCGCACGATGCGGCCGTGCGCGTGCTCGCGCAGGGCATGCTCGATCTCAGGCTGCTCTCCGGCACGCTCGACGCGGTGCTCGAGGAGGAGCTCTACAAGCGCTTCTACATGCACCGCACCGGCCACTGGCTCGGCCTGGATGTGCACGATGCCGGCGAGTACAAGCGCGACGGGAAGTGGCGCCTGCTCGAGCCCGGCATGATGCTGACGGTCGAGCCGGGCCTCTACATCCGCGCGGCGCCGGACGTTCCCGAGCGGCTGCGCGACATCGGCGTGCGCATCGAGGACGATGTCATGGTGCGCGAGGGCGGATGCGAGGTCCTCAGCGCCGAAGCCCCCAAGCGCATCGAGGATATCGAAGGGCTGATGCGCGATGCCGGCGCCCGAGGTTGACGTACTCGTCCGCGGCGCCGGCCCGGCGGGCTGCGCCGCCGCTGCCGCGCTGCGCGACGCGGGGCTGTCGGTCGCCGTGGCGCAATCCGGGATGCCGCCGCCGGGATTCAGGCCGATCGCGCTTTCGCATGCGAGCCGGCTCATCCTCGAGCGCATCGGCGCCTGGGAGCCGCTGGCGGCGACGCCCATCGTCGCCATCGAGGTCTCGCAGGCAGGCGGCTTCGGCCGCACGCGATTCGACGCCGCTGACGCCGGCGTTCCGGCGCTCGGCTACGTAGTGGACTACGCGGCGCTCTGCCGCAGCCTTCGCGTCCGCGTCGAATCGCTGATCGCGCCAGAGCCGGTGGCCGCGCGCTGCGTCGTCCATGCCGAAGGCATTGCCGACGCACGCGAGAAGCGCTACGGTCAGGACGCGCTCGTGGCGCTCGTCGCGACCGCGCCAGAAGCGGCGGGGACCGCGTTCGAGCGCTTCACCGCCGAGGGCCCCCTCGCGCTTCTGCCGTTCGCTGGGCGCTTCGCCGTGGTGTGGGCATTGCCGCCCGTGCGGGCGCGCGCCCTGGCGGCCTGCGCCGGGCAGGAGTTCCTCGCGGCCCTTTCGGCGGCGGCCGGCCGCCGTGTCGGTCGCGCGCTTGCCGTCGAGGCCCGCGCCGTCCAGCCGATCGTGCTGCGGGTGCGGCGATGCCGCGTCGCCGCGCGCGAGATCTATGTCGGGAACGCTGCGCAGACGCTGCATCCGGTCGCCGGGCAGGGTCTCAACGTCGCGCTGCGCGACGCGTGGGAACTCGCGCAGGCGCTATGCGGTGCGCCCGACCCTGGCGATGGCGCGCTGCTCGCACGTTACGCCGCGAGTCGCCGCCTCGACGCCGGCGCGGCGGTTCGCGTCACCGATATGCTGGCGCGCGGATTTCTCGGCTCGAGCCGCATCGCGCGCGCGGCCCGCGGCGCCGCACTGACCGCGCTCGATGTATTGCCGGGGCCGCGACGTTTCTTTGCGCGGCGCATGATCTTCGGACCGTCCGCCCTTCCATAGAAAAAAATAAGCGGATAAAATCCGTTCCCCTCGCATCGCAAGCCATCGGACATGAAGATCGGCGCGCACGCGCTGCGCAACGCTTTGTTCGTCGCTCCGATGGCCGGCATCACCGACCGTCCTTTCCGGCGCCTCGCCAGGCGCTACGGCGCCGCGCTCGCCGTCTCCGAGATGGTCTCGGCGCGCCCGGCGCTGCGCGCGTCGCGCAAGAGCCGCCTGAGGCTCGACCATGCCGGGGAAGAGCGCCCCGTTTCGGTGCAGATCGCGGGCGCCGATCCTGCCGAGCTGGCCGACGCCGCGCGCCACAACGCCGAGCTCGGCGCCGACATCATCGACATCAACATGGGCTGCCCGGCCAAGAAGGTGTGCAACCGGCAGGCTGGCTCCGCGTTGCTCGAGGACGAGGCGCTGGTCGGACGCATCCTGCATGCCGTGGTGTCGGCCGCGGGCGTGCCGGTCACGCTCAAGATCCGCACCGGGCCTGATCCGCACCGGCGCAACGCCGTGCGCATCGCCCGTATCGCCGAGAGCGCCGGCGTACAGATGCTCGCCGTCCATGGCCGCACGCGCGCCTGCATGTTCGAGGGGCATGCCGAGCACGGCACGATCGCCGAGGTCAAGACCGCGGTACGCATCCCGGTCATCGCCAACGGCGATGTCGCGACGGGCGAGGAGGCGAGGCGCGTGCTCGACGCGACCGGCGCCGACGGCATCATGATCGGCCGCGCGGCGCAGGGCCGTCCCTGGCTCTTCCGGCAGATCGCGCATTTCCTCGCGACCGGCGATGCCCTGCCGGAGGCCACGCTCGAGGAGCGTCGCGAGGCCCTGCTCGAGCACCTCGATGGGCTCTATTCTCTCTACGGCGACGAGCAGGGCGCGCGCGTGGCGCGCAAGCACATCGGCTGGAGCGTGCAGGCGCTCCCCGGCGGCGAGGCGCTGCGCAGCGCGGTGAACCGCATCGACGCCGCCGACGCGCAGCGCGCCGCGGTCAACGACTACTTCGAGAGGCTTGCCGCATGAGCCGCAACGAGCTCGCCGACTGCGTCCGGCGCTCGCTGGAGCGCTACTTCAAGGACATGGACGGCGAGAAGCCCACCTCGATCTACGAGATGGTGCTGAAGAACATCGAGAAGCCGATGATCGAGACGGTGCTCGGCAAAGCCGAGGGCAACCAGTCCCTGGCCGCGGAGATGCTCGGCATCAACCGCAATACGCTGCGCAAGAAGATGCAGCAGCTGCGGATCAAGGGATAGTGTCGAAGCCCCTCGGTTCGCTGACGAGGGCGCTGCTCAGCGTCTCGGACAAGTCCGGCATTGTCGAGCTCGCGCGCGGTCTGGTCGCGCTCGGCGTCGAAGTCGTTTCAACCGGCGGCACGGCGCAGCTCCTGAAGAAGGAGGGCGTGCCGGTCACCGAGGTGGCTGCGCTGACCGGCTTTCCCGAGATGCTCGACGGCCGCGTCAAGACGCTGCATCCCAAGGTGCACGGCGGCCTGCTCGCGCGCCGGGAGCTGCCCGCCCACATGGCGGCGATCCGCGAGGCGGGCATCGCGCCCATCGACCTCGTCGCGGTGAACCTGTATCCCTTCCAGGCGACCGTCGCCGACCCTTCCTGCCGACTCGAGGATGCGGTGGAGAGCATCGACATCGGCGGCCCGGCCATGCTGCGTTCGGCGGCGAAGAACTACGCGAGCGTCGCGGTCCTGGCCGACCCGGCCGACTATGGCCGCGTGCTCGACGAGGCGCGCGGCGGCGGCATCTCCGTCGAAACGCGCTTTGCCCTCGCCAAGAAGGCCTTCGCCCACACCGCCGCCTACGACGGCGCCATCGCGAACTACCTCACCTCGGGCGGCCGCGTCTATCCCGACGTACTCACCCTGCAGTTCCAGAAGCTCCAGGATCTGCGCTACGGCGAGAACCCGCACCAGAGCGCCGCGTTCTACGGCGAGGCGAAGCCGGCTGCCGGGACGCTCGCCCGCCTGCGCCAGACACAAGGCAAGGAGCTTTCCTACAACAACATCGCAGACGCCGACGCCGCCTGGGAGTGCGTGAAGAGCTTCGGCGAGCCCGCGTGCGTGATCGTCAAGCACGCGAACCCCTGCGGCGTGGCGGTGGGCGCGAGCGTGCGCGAGGCGTACGCAAAGGCCTTCAAGACCGACCCGGTGTCCGCTTTCGGCGGCATCCTCGCCTTCAACCGCGCGCTGGACGCCGCGTGCGCCGAAGCGGTCGCCGGGCAGTTCGCCGAGGTAATCATCGCCCCGCGCGTGGAGCCCGAGGCGACGAAGATGCTTGCAGCAAAGGCGAGCCTTCGCGTGATCGAGGTTCCGCTCGCGCACGAAGCGCAGGCCCACGACTACAAGCGCGTGGGCGGCGGGTTGCTCGTCCAAGGTTCCGATTCCGTCATCGCTTCCCGGAACGACATGAAAGTCGTGACGCGCAAGGCACCAAGCGAAGAACAGTGGGCCGACCTGCTCTTCGCCTGGCGGGTGGCGAAGTTCGTGAAGTCAAACGCGATCGTCTTCTGTCGCGGCGGCATGACCCTCGGCGTCGGTGCCGGACAGATGAGCCGGGTCGACAGCGCGCGCATCGCGAGAACCAAGGCGCAGGCGGCGAAGCTCGACCTCGCCGGCTCGGTGGCGGCATCGGACGCCTTCTTCCCGTTCCGCGACGGGCTGGACGTGCTGACCGAGGCGGGCGCGGTCGCGGTCATCCAGCCCGGCGGCAGCGTGCGCGACGAGGAGGTGATCGCCGCGGCCGACGAGCGAGGCGTCGCCATGGTGTTCACCGGCATGCGGCACTTCCGCCACTGAGATGAAGCTTCTCGTCATAGGGTCGGGCGGGCGCGAGCACGCCCTCGCCTGGAAGCTCGCGCAGAGCCCCAGGGTGCAAAAGGTGTTCGTCGCCCCCGGCAACGCCGGCACCGCGCTCGAGCCCGGCGTAGAAAACGTGGCCCTGTCGGGAATCGAGGACCTGGTCGCGTTCTCACGGAAAGAACACATCCATCTCACCGTGGTGGGGCCGGAGGCAGCGCTCGCTGCTGGCATCGTCGATGCGTTCCGCGAGTCCAAGCTCGCGATCTTCGGGCCGAGCCGTGCCGCGGCGCAGCTCGAATCGTCGAAGGACTTCGCCAAGTCCTTCATGAGCCGCCACGGCATCCCGACCGCTCGCCATGCCACTTTTGCATCCGCCCACGAAGCGAAGGCCTATATCGAGGCGCAGGGCACGCCGATCGTCGTGAAGGCCGACGGGCTGGCCGCTGGGAAAGGCGTGGTGGTCGCGGCGACACGAGACGAGGCGCTGGCTGCGATCGATCGCATCATGGAGGACAGGGTGCTCGGCGACGCGGGGAGCCGGGTCGTGGTCGAGGAGTTCCTCGAAGGCGAGGAAGCGAGCTTCATCGTCATGAGCGACGGCTGCCACGTGCTGCCGCTCGCCACCAGCCAGGACCATAAGCGACTGCGCGATGGCGACCAGGGGCCCAATACCGGCGGGATGGGCGCCTACTCCCCCGCACCGGTCGTGACGCCGAAGGTCCATGCGCGCGTCATGCGCGAGATCATCGTGCCAGCGGTGGAAGGCATGGCGGCCGAGGGCATGCCCTACGTCGGCTTCCTCTATGCCGGGCTCATGATCGACCGCGCCGGCAACCCGAAGACGCTCGAGTTCAATTGCCGCCTGGGCGACCCTGAGACGCAACCCATCCTGCTGCGGCTCAAGTCGGATCTGCTCGAGCTGGTGGAACGCGCGCTCGAGGGCACGCTCGATCGCGTGCAAGCCGACTGGGACCGCCGCTCGGCCCTGGGCGTGGTGATGGCCGCGGCCGGCTACCCGGAGGCCCCACGGCAGGGCGCGCGCATCGAGGGGCTGCCGCGGCCGAGCGCGGATTGCCGCGTGTTCCATGCCGGCACGCGTCTCGAGGGCAAGGACGTGTTGACGAGCGGCGGGCGCGTGCTGTGCGTCACCGCGCTCGGCGACTCCGTGAAGATGGCGCGCACGGTGGCCTACGAGGCGGCCGACCGCATCCGCTTCGAGGGCGCGCAGTACCGCCGCGACATCGGGGCGCGCGCGATCAAGAAGCGATGAACGCCGACGCAGTCCACGCCTACTTCACGAGTCTGCAGCAGGGCATCGTCGCGGGACTCGAGGCGCTCGACGGCAGCGCGTTCCGCGCCGACGCCTGGCAGCGCGCCGAGGGCGGCGGCGGGCTGAGCTGCATCCTCGAGCAAGGCGGCGTCTTCGAGCGCGGCGGCGTTAACCTCTCGCGCGTGCAAGGCAGGCAGCTGCCGCCCTCGGCGAGCGCCTCGCGGCCGCAGCTCGCCGGACGCGCGTACGATGCCATGGGCGTTTCGCTGGTGCTGCATCCCCGCAATCCCTACTGTCCCACCGTCCACCTCAACGTCCGCTTCTTCTCTTCAGGGGATACATGGTGGTTTGGCGGCGGCATGGATCTCACGCCGTACTACGGCTTCGAGGAGGACGCCCGCCACTTTCACGCCGTCTGCCGCCGGGCGCTCCAGCGCTTTGGCGAGGGCACCTACGCGAGCTTCAAGCGCTGGTGCGACGAGTACTTTCACCTGCGTCACCGGGGCGAGCCGCGCGGCATCGGCGGCATTTTCTTCGACGATCTCGCCGAGGGCGGCTTCGAGCGCTGCTTCGCGCTTGTGCGCTCGGTCGGCGATCATTTCCTTACGGCGTACGCGCCGATCATCGAGCAGCGGCGGCAGATGCCATACGGAGACCGCGAGCGCAGCTTTCAAGCATACCGGCGCGGGCGCTACGTCGAGTTCAACCTGGTCTACGACCGCGGTACCCTTTTCGGCCTGCAGTCGGGCGGCCGCACGGAATCGATCCTCATGTCGCTGCCGCCACGCGCGGAATGGCGCTACGACTGGAAGCCCGAGCCGGGCTCGCCCGAAGAGAAGCTCACCACCGATTTCCTCAGGCCGCGCGACTGGTGAGCGGCTTGTTGCTCTAGGGAAGCTCGGCGGCGCGGCGGTAGTGTCGCTGGGCGTCCTCGTTCTCGCCCAGGCGCTCGGCGAGGCGGGCGAGTTCCAGATGCGCGGTACGCGCGGGCTCGAAGGAGAGGCTCGCCTCGAGGAAGCTCTTCGCCTTGCCCCAGAGCTCGGCGTGGGCGCAGAGCCGCCCGAGCGCGGCGAGCAGCGCCGGGTCGCGCTCGTGCTCGGGCAGCCAGCGCTCCGCGCGCTCGATGCGCGTACGCGCCTCGGCGGCGCGCGCGGCGGGTTCGATGTCGCGCGGCAGCTCGCCGTAAAGCGCGGCGAGCTGAGGGGACCATTCCACCGCGAGCGCCTTCTCGAGGATATCGCGGGCGAGCGCGGCGCGGCCGAGCGTGGTGGCATGGCGCGCACCGGAGGCCGCGACGCGCGGCTGGACCTGAACGCGCGAGGGTATCGAGCGCCAGCGGCGCTCAAAAGAACCGGTGTCGTCCGCCGAGCGGGCGAGCAGCTCCACAATGGCTTGGACACGGTATTCCTCGGCGACCGCCGGGGAGATGGCATCGCGCTTCGCGAGCTGCTCGGACAGGCGCAGCACCTCGTCCCACGCGCCCGCTCCGCGCTCTGCGCGCAGCAGCATGCGCGCCGTCGCGATGTGCTTTCCCTTGCCGGCGTCGACCTGCCGCAGCGCCTCGCGTGCGCCCGTGAAGTCCCGGTCCTCCAGCGCGAGCTCGGCGCGGCTCACAAGGCGCGCGGTCTGGAGCCCGGAGCCGCAACCCTCGGCTCGCTCGAGCCATTGATCGCGCCGCTCGAAGTCGCGCATCTGCTGCGCGGCACGCGCCGCGAGCAAGGCCGCAATCCCGGGGGTCGGGCCGAGTTCGAAGGCCACGCCCGCGTGCTTCTCGGCTCGGGCATAGCGGCCCTCATAGTAGGCCTGCAGGGCCGTGGCGAGGGCTACCTGGGCGCGGTCCCTGCGGCGCCGTGCGCGGAACGCGCCGACGGTGGCAGGCAGCGCCACGGCGTGCCCGAGCAGCCGCAGCAAGGCGTAGAGCACCAGGAAAGCCACGAAGGTCGCCACGGCGAAGAAGAGGAGCGATGCCTCGATGCGGTAGGGGGGAACGACGAAAACGACGTAGCCGGCGTCGAGGCGGCCGAGCATCACCAGCGCCACGGCGGCCGCGATAATCGCCAGCAGCCAGAACAGCGACCTCATCCAGGCTTGCGCTCGCTGCGCGATTTGAAGCCGCGCACCGCCTCGAGGCTCTCGGTGATGGCCGGCATCTCGAAGCTGATCGAGGTGCCCAGAAGCGCGTCGATCTGAGCGAGCGCATCGGCGGCCGGCTTCGAGCCTGCGTCGAAGTAGCGCCGGATCCAGGCTTGCGCGGTGCGCAGGTCGGCGCGATACCCCGCTTCATCGCGCGCGAGCAGCGAGAGGCGCGCATTCAGCAGCTGCAGGCGCAGGTTCTCGCGCAGAAAGTAGGCCTGGCTCGGCGCGAGCAGCGGCGGCTCGGGAGCATCCATGCGGCGCACGACCACGAGCTCTTGCAGCTCGCTCCAGATCTCCGCGCTTAACCGCGCGAGGAAGCCGCGCTGATCGGCCGCCGTGGGCTTTGGCTCGACCTCGGCACGCGCGATGCGCTCGTCGAAGGCAAGCGGCAGCGTGTCGACCGTCGCGACCAGTCCCTGCAGGCGCGAGCTCGACGCGGCGAAGTCGAGCGCCGGCACCGCCTTCAGCCGCTCGATGTCGCGCGCGAGCGCCCGGCGGATCGGCGCGAACTGCGGTCGGTCCGAGCGCGCAAGCCGCGCCTCGGCAAGCTCGAGCGCAAGGAGCCCTGCGCGCACGTTGCCCGCGAGCTGCAGCTGCTGCTGCGCGATCGCCAGCACCTGCTCGATCTCGGCAAGCTGCCATTCGTCGCGGTTGCGCGACAGGTCCTGGTAGAGCGCCTCGAGCGCGAGCTGCTGGCTCTGCGAATCAGCGAGGCGCAGCTCGAGCTGCCCCACTTTCGCCTGCGCGTCGCGCAGCGCTTCCTGCGCCTGGCGCGCCACCGCGCGCGCCTCGCGCGCGTCGGTCTCGATGTCCCGCAGCCGGCGCGCCACCTCCTCCTGCGTCGCGACGATGCGATTGCGCGTGTCGAACCAGGCGAGCGCCGCAAGGCCCGCCGCGAGCAGTACGGCGATGAGCGCCAGCACGCCGGCCCGGGAGGCGCTGCGCTCCCGCGCCGGGGGCGGCGTGCTTGCGGGACTCTCAGGGACTGGAGGCGTCGGGTGCTCGCTCACGGGAAAAGTATGCTACCAGCCGCTCGAGCATCTCGCCGTCGGAGGGACCGGCGAGCAGCACCTCGCGCACGCCCGCCGCCGCCGCTTGCTCCGCCACGCGCGGATGCGGCACGAAGAGCGGCGCGGCGCGCAGGCGCTCGCCCAGCAGCGCGATGAGGTTCTCGAGCGCGGCCGAGGAGTTGACGGTGACGGCGTCGATCCGTCCGGCGTCCCAGGCGGCGATGAGCGCAGCCGCGTCGGCACGTGGCGGGACGCGCCGGTAACACTGCACGTAGCGAATCTCTGCCCCGCGTGCCGCGAGCGCGTCGCCGAGCAGCTCGCGCCCGCCCTCGCCGCGCACAATGACGATGCGCCGTGCGCGCACTTCCGCGAGCGCCGGGAGCGCGAGCAGCGCTTCGCTGTCAGCGCCGGCTGCCGGCGCAAGCGCATCGGCGCAGCCCCGGCTGGCGAGCGCCGCGCGCGTGCCCTGTCCCAGCGCAAAAGTCCGCTCGCCGGCGCCGATCCAGGCCGCGCCCATCTCGACTGCGCTCGGGCTGACGAAGATCACGTCGTCGACCGGGCCGGCCGGGCCGGTCGCGGCGAGCCCCTCGATCTCGATGGCCGGAAAGACGATGGCCCGGCCCCCCGCGCGCTCGATCAGCCCGGCGAGCCCCCCGGCAAGCCGCGCCGGGCGCGTGACCACGATGCCGCGGCCAGCGAGGCTCACGTGCCTCGGAGGATCGCGTCCGCGCCCTTGCGGCGCAACTCCTCGGCGAGCGCGGCACCCAGCGCCTCGGGGTCCGCTCCCTCGCCGTGCGCGCGCAGGACGCGAGCACCGTCGCCGGAGGCGACCAGCGCCTGCAGCCGCAGCGCGCCGCCGGACGGCTCGGCGTACGCGGCGAGCGGAAGCGAGCAGTTGCCGCCGAGCGAGCGGCTCACGGCCCGCTCCGCGCGCACGCATCGCGCCGCCGTTTCATCGTTCAGCACCGCGATCCGCTCGAAGACATCGGCGCGTCCGACGAGGCACTCGATACCGAGGGCGCCCTGGCCCGGCGCGGGCAGGCTTTCCTCGAGCGACAGGCGCGCCCCGATGCGAGAGGCGAGCCCCAGACGCACGAGCCCGGCAACTGCGAGGACGATCGCGTCATACTCGCCCTGGTCGAGCTTGGCGAGCCGAGTCTCCACGTTGCCGCGCAAGAGCCGCGTCTCGAGCCGAGGATGGCGTTCCGCGATCTGCGCCGCGCGCCGCAGACTCGAGGTTCCGACGGATGAGCCTTCGGGCATTTCTCCGAGATCCTTGTATTTGGCGGAGAGGAAAGCGTCCCTAGGATCCTCGCGCGTGGTGATCGCGGCAAGAACGAAGCCGACCGGCAGCTCGGCGGGCACGTCCTTCATGGAGTGCACGGCGAGATCGGCGCGGCCCTCCTGCATCGCCCTCTCGAGCTCCTTGACGAAAAGCCCTTTCCCGCCCGCCTGGTCGAGCCGCCTGTCGAGCAGCTCATCGCCGCGCGTGGTCATGGGCAGGAGCTCGACCGCGAGCCCCGCATGCGCGGCCTCGAGCAAGCGCTTCACGTGGCCCGCCTGCCACAGCGCGAGGCGGCTGCGCCGTGTGGCGATCACGAGCCGCATCAGGACTTTTCCGCCACCAGCTCGCGCAGCAAGGGCCACTGGCGGCGGCTGACCGGCAGGCGCTCTGGGATGCCCTCCAGCACCACCAGCCAATGCGGGTCGTCGTCGCCCTCCGCGGCGCGCTCGAAACCACGGATCGCCTGACGCGCGACCAGGCAGTTGCGGTGGATGCGCACGAAGTGGCTGGCGAACTCGCGCTCGAGCGCGATGAGCGGCTCCTCGAGCAGGTGCTCGCGGCTGCCTGTGCGCAGAGTGACGTATTTCTGCTCCGCGCGCAGGAAGAGCACCTCGCGCACCGGCACGAGCACGATGCGATGGCGCTCCACCACAGAGAGGTACTCGCGTGCTGCGCTCGCCGCGCGGGCGAGCTGCTCGCGCTCGGGGGTCGCGCCGGCGGCCGCCTTCTTCAGCGCCGCAGACAGGCGCGTGGCGCGCACTGGCTTCAGCAGGTAGTCGAGTGCGTTCAGCTCGAAGGCCTCGACCGCGTGGCGGTCATGCGCGGTCACGAAGATCACCTTCGGCGCCTCTGGGAGCTGCGCGAGATGGCGGGCCACCTCTAGGCCGCCCATGCCGGGCATCTGGATGTCGAGCAACAGAACCTGGGCACCGCTCTCCGGCAGGCGCTCGAGCACCTCGATTCCGTTTCTCGCCTCCCCGCAGACGCTCGCCTCGACCTCGGGCGCGATGTCCTCGAGCAGCACCCGGAGGCGCTCGCGCGCCGGGTCCTCGTCGTCGGCAATGAACACGCGCATCATGCCGGCGCCGCGCGGTAGGGAATCTCGATCTCGACGCGGTAGCGGCCGCCTTCGGCGCGGCTCTCGAGGCGCGCCTCCGCATCGAAGAAGAGCGCGAGTCGCTCGCGGATGTTGTCGAGCGCCATGCGGTTGCCGGCGCGGCGCTGCTCGGCCTCGATGTAGGGGTTTTCGATCCAGGCGAGCACGCGAGCGCCGCGCCGCTCGATGCGCACCAGCACCTCGCCCGAGCCGGTTCCCGGCTCCACGCCGTGATAAACCGCGTTCTCGAGCAGCGGCTGCAGCACGAGCGGCGGCAGCAGCGCATCGGAGGGAGCGGCGTCAAGCTCCCAGGTGATGCGCAGCCGCTTGCCCAGGCGCAGCTGCTCGAGCCCGGCGTAGCGCTCGAGAAGCGCGATCTCGTCGGCGAGGCGCACGAACTGACGCGGCTCGGCCATGAGCGTGCGGAACAGGTCCGAAAGGTCCTCGAGCGCGCGCTCGGCGCGCCTGGGGTCGCGCCGGATGAGCGAGAGCACCGCGTTCAGGCTGTTGAACAAGAAATGAGGCCGGATGCGCGCCTGTAGCGCCTGCAGGCGTGCCTCGACGAGCGCCGGAGAGTGCGCCTTCGCCACGAGCCGCAGGTAAGCCAGAACGAGCGCCGAGTGCGCCGCGCAGAGCGCAAGCATGCGCGCGAGATCCGGGATCGGCTCGGCGACGAGCGCGCGCAGAAGCGCGTGATAGAGCCCGCCGAGCGCGACGGCGAGCGCGACCACCGCTGCGCAGCCGGCAAGATAGGGAAGGCGCTGCAGGAGCGGCGAGGCGGGAATGAGGACGACGAGATTCGCGAGGAGCAGTGGCTCGACGAACGCCGCCATCTCGATGAAACGCTCGGGCGCCTGCTCAAGATCGGCCACCGCAAACAGGGCACCGAGCGCCGCGGCGGCGTTGACGAAGATCAGGGCGCGTGCAATGACGCCGAGATTGCGGAAGTCCGGCAAAACGTCCGGATAGGTCCCTTGCCTTATACTCACGATGCTTAGAAGGCGGTCTTCAACCGCATTCTTAAATTATGCCCAAGAAGGCAAAGCCCTGGTCAGGCCGCTTCGCGGAGCCCGTCGACGAGCGGGTAAAGCGCTTCACCGCCTCCGCTTCCTTCGACCGGCGCCTCGCCAAGTATGACATCCAGGCCTCGCTCGCCCACGCCCGCATGCTGGCGGCGCGGCGCATCCTCGCCCGCGCTGACCTGAAGGCCATCGAGCGGGGACTCGCGCGCATCGGCGGCGAGATCGCGGACGGGCGGTTCCGGTGGTCGATCGACGCCGAGGACGTGCACCTCAATATCGAGCGACGTCTGGTCGCGCTCGTCGGCGAGCCGGGCAAGCGTCTGCATACCGCACGCTCCCGCAATGATCAGGTCGCGACCGACCTGCGTCTGTGGCTGCGCGACGAGATCGATGCGATCGGCCTTCTCCTGAAGGATCTCCAGAGAAGCCTGCTCGAGCAGGCCGAGCGACACGCGGCCCTCATCATGCCCGGCTTCACCCACCTGCAGGTGGCGCAGCCGGTGACGTTCGGCCATCACCTGCTCGCCTACTTCGAGATGCTGGAGCGCGACCGTGAAAGGCTTCTGGCGGCGAGGCGCGGCGTGAATCGCCTGCCGCTCGGCGCGGCAGCCCTCGCCGGCACCGGCTTCCCGATCGACCGGGCGCGCGTCGCGCGCGAGCTGCGGTTCGAAGGGCTGTGCGAGAACTCCCTCGATGCCGTGTCGGATCGCGATTTCGCCATCGAGTTCTGCGCCTTCGCAGCGCTCGCCATGGTGCACCTCTCGCGTCTCGCGGAGGAGCTCGTGCTCTGGGCGAGCCCGCGCTTCGGCTTCGTGCGGCTGCCCGACCGCTTCTGCACCGGCTCCTCCATCATGCCGCAGAAGAAGAACCCTGACGTGCCCGAGCTCGTGCGCGGCAAGAGCGGCCGCGTGATCGGCCACCTGGTGTCCCTGCTCGTGCTCATGAAGGCGCAGCCCCTCGCCTACAACAAGGACAACCAGGAGGATAAGGAGCCGCTCTTCGACGCGGTCGACACGCTGAAGGACTCGCTCGCGGTGTTCGCGCCGCTGGTGGCGGGCCTGGAGCCCGTTCCCGGGGCGATGCGCCGTGCCGTCGTCGAGGGACACGCCACCGCCACCGATCTCGCCGATTACCTGGTCAGGAAGGGCATGGCGTTCCGGGACGCGCACGATGCCGTCGCGCGGGCGGTTCGCGAAGCCGAGCGCGCCGGCGTGGACCTCGCGGCGCTGCCGCTTTCCCGACTGAAAGGCTTCTCGAGGAGCATTGGATCCGACGTACGGCGCGTGCTCACCCCGGAGGGCTCCGCGGGCGCGCGCAGGCACCCGGGGGGCACCGCGCCCACCGCGGTGCGCGCGGCGGCCGCGCGCGCGCGCAAGCGCCTCGGGCGATGAAGCAGATCGGCATCTCCGGCGTGTAGGAGAGCCTCGACTTGGACCACGTCGCTAACTACCCGGTGATCCGCAAGCTGGGAGAGGGCGCGACCTCCGAAGTGTTTCTCTGCCAAGACCCGTTTCGCGGCCGCGAGGTGGCCGTGAAGCGCTTCTTCCCCGAAGCGCTGCGTGATCCGGTGCGCGGACGGGTCTTTCGCAAGCTCTTCTTCACCGAGGCGTCGCTCGCGGGCAAGCTCGACCATCCGCATATCGCGCAGATCTACGACGCGGGCATCGGCGAAGACTCGGGCTACATCGTCATGGAGTACGTTCCCGGCGGGACGATGGAGCGCTTCTGCGCGCCGGAGAACCTGCTGCCCCTGGAGCAGGTGATCGACGTGATTTTCAAGTGCACGCGGGCGCTCGCTTACGCGCACATGCTGGGCGTCACCCACCGCGACATCAAGCCCGGCAACCTGCTGTACGCCGAGTCGCCCAACGACGTGAAGATCGGCGACTTCGGCCTCGCCCTGAACATCGGTGCCGAGACCACGCAGATCACGGGCGTGGGGTCACCCGCGTACATGTCGCCCGAGCAGATCCGCGAGGAGCTGGTCGACCACCGCACGGACCTGTATTCCCTCGGCGTGGTGATGTATCAGATGCTTTGCGGACAGCTTCCCTTCAAGGGCACCAACAAGTTCAGCATGATCTACCAGATTACGCAGCATGATCCTGCGCCGCCCTCCGCCGTGCGCGCGAGCATTCCGACCTCGCTCGATCGCATCGTGCGCCGCGCCATGCAGAAGGAGGCCGGCAAGCGCTACCACAGCGGCGACGAGTTCGCCCAGGAGCTGGTCGAGGCGCTGCGCGCGGGCCTGGGCGAAGCGCAACGGGCGACGTTCGGCGACGCCGACAAGTTCGCCGCCTTGCGCGCCATGCGCTTTTTCGCGCCTTTCGCCGATCCCGAGCTTTGGGAGGTGATCGAGCGCGGCACCTGGGAGCGCGTGCCCGCGGCTTCGGTGCTCATCCGCGAGGGCGATCCCGGCGACTTCTTCTGCATCGTGGTGGAGGGCGAAATGCGGGTGACGAAGAACAAGAAGCTGCTCAGCGTGCTCGGCCCGGGCGAGTGCTTCGGCGAGATGGCCTACCTCTCCGCGCGCGGGCACGAGCGCGGCGCCACGGTCAGCGCGGCCAAGCCCTCGCGCATCATGCGCATGCGCGTCGCCGACCTCGAGCAGGCCACCGTCGCCTGTCGCAGCAAGTTCGACCGCGCCTTCATCGGCATCCTGGTCGAGCGCCTGAACCTTGCCAACACTCGCCTCACCTCTGCGTGAAGCGCTGAAGGTTCGGACCGCCGAATCCGTCGCCGGCGGCTGCATCCATGAGTGTTACCGCGTCCGCATCGGGGCCGACGAGCGTTTCCTCAAGCTCAATCAAGCCGGGTTGCTCGATGCCTTCGCCGCCGAGGCCGACGGCCTGCGCGCGCTCAGGGCAGCCGGCCTGCGCGCGCCCGAGCCGATCTCGCACGGCACAGCGGGCGGTAAGGCTTTCCTGCTTCTGGAGTTTCTTCACTTGGAGGGCCGAGGAGACTTTGCCGTCATGGGCCGCATGCTCGCGGAGGCTCACCATAGGCCCGGACCGCGCTTCGGCTGGCATCGCGACAACTACATCGGCTCGACGCCGCAGGCCAACGGCTGGGGCGACGACTGGGCGGATTTCTGGCGCGTGCGGCGCATGGAGCCGCAGCTCGAGCTGGCGACGCGCAACGGGTTCGCTCTCTCCTCGGAAGGAATCTATTCCTGCCTGGAAGCGCACCGCCCCGCGCCCTCGCTGCTGCACGGCGACCTGTGGAGCGGCAATGCCGGCTTCACGAAGGAAGGGCCGGTGGTCTTCGACCCCGCGGTGTACTACGGCGACCGGGAAGCCGACATCGCCATGAGCGAGCTCTTCGGCGGCTTCCCGCCGGAGTTCTACGCGGCGTACGAGCAGGCCTACCCGCTGGACAGCGGATACTCGCTAAGGAAGCACCTCTACAACCTCTACCACCTGCTCAACCACCTGAATCTGTTCGGCGCAGGCTACCTGGCGCAGGTGGAGCGAACGCTAGGCTTTCTGAGGAACGTCCTGAAGTAGCTTCTGCAGCTCACCGGACTGGTACATCTCGCGCAGGATGTCCGAGCCGCCGACGAACTCGCCGTTCACGTAGAGCTGCGGGATGGTCGGCCAGTTGGCGTACTCCTTGATGCCCTGGCGGATCTCCGCGTCGGCGAGCACGTTGACGCTGTGGAAGTCCCGCACGCCACACGCGTTAAGCACCTGGCAGGCAAGCGCGGAGAAGCCGCACTGCGGAAACTGCGGCGTGCCTTTCATGTAGAGCACGACGGGGTATCCCGTCACCTGCTCCTTGATGCGCTGTTTGATATCCATGGCGCGATTCTACCGCCTTCCTCCGGAGGCACGGGGTATGCCGGCAAGGTCAGGCCAGCTTTGCACGCTTTCAAGGCCTGCGGCGGCGAGTAGCCCGCGTACCACGGCGTCCTGTCCCATCCCGTGCTCGAGGAGCAGCCAGCCGCCGGGGGCCACGTGGGCCGGCGCCTGCCTGGCGATCTCGCGGATCGCGCCCAGGCCATCGCGGCCGGCCACGAGTGCCGATGGGGGCTCGTATCGCAAATCGGCAAGGTGCGAATCCCCCTGCGCCACGTAGGGTGGATTGGAGACGATGACATCGAAGCGCTCGCCGGCAAGCGGCTCGAGCCAGCGGCCGTGGAGCAACTCGACGGCCAGGCCAAGCTTCACCGCATTTCTCTTCGCTACGGCGAGTGCCGCGGCGCTCGCCTCCACCGCGACCACTCTCGCCGCCGGGCGGTGCTTCTTCACCGCGAGCGCGACCGCGCCGCTGCCGGTGCCGAGGTCGAGAAGCGAGTCGAACCGCCGCTCGAGAGCAAGCTCGACGAGGAGCTCGGTCTCGGGCCGCGGGATCAGCACCGCGGGCGTGACGGCGAGCTCGAGGCCGTAGAACTCCTTCCTCCCCAGGATGTAGGCGACGGGCTCGCCCATCGCTCTGCGCCGAACGAACGAGTGGAAGCGCGTGGCCGCCTCCGCGGGAAGATCCCTTTCCGGAAAAGCGAGGACGGCGACTTCGGAGAATCCGGTGGCTGCAGCAAGCAAAAGCCGGGCCTCGCGCGCGTCGATACCGGCGCCCCCCAGCGCTTGCTCGACCGTCAAGCGGTTTCTTCGGCGAGCGCGGTGAGCTGCTCGGTCTGGTGCTCGGCGCTGAGCGCGCCGATCAGCTCGTCGAGCTCGCCGTCCATGATGCGATCGATCTTGTAGAGCGTGAGATTGATGCGGTGGTCGGTGACGCGGCCCTGCGGGAAGTTGTACGTACGGATGCGCTCGGAGCGGTCGCCCGAGCCGATCAGGCTCTTGCGGGTCGAGGCGGTCTTCGCCTGCTGCTCGCGCAGCTGCTTGTCGCGGATGCGGGCGGCGAGGACGCCGAGCGCCTTCTCGCGGTTCTTGTGCTGCGAGCGCGAGTCCTGGCACTCGACCACGATGCCGGTCGGAAGGTGCGTCACGCGGATCGCCGACTCGGTCTTGTTCACGTGCTGCCCGCCGGCGCCGGAAGCGCGGAAGGTGTCGATGCGCAGCTCGGCCGGGTTGAGCACCACCTCGTGCACCGCGTCGGCCTCCGGCAGCACCGCGACCGTGCACGCGGAGGTGTGGATGCGCCCCTGGGCCTCCGTCTCGGGCACGCGCTGCACGCGGTGCCCGCCGGACTCGAACTTGAGCTGGGAATACACCCCCTGCCCGATGATGCGCGCGACGAACTCCTTGTAGCCGCCGAGCTCCGAGGGGCTCTCGGAGATGATCTCGACCTGCCAGCGCTGCCGCTCCGCATAGCGCGTATACATGCGCGCGAGGTCGCCGGCGAACAACGCCGACTCGTCGCCGCCGGTGCCGGCGCGGATCTCGAGAAAGACGTTGCGCTCATCGTTCGGGTCCTTGGGCAGCAGCGCGCGCTGCAGCTCGGCCTCCAGCGACTCCATGGAGGCGCGGGCCGCCTTCAGCTCCTCGTTCAGCGCAAGCTCCCTCGCCGCCTCGGCGTCGCCCTCGGCCTGGAGAAAGCTCTGGAAGAGCGAAACCACGCTGGACGCCTCGGCGTGCTCGCGCGAGAGGCTGCGGAAGCGCTCCATGTCCTTGGTCGCCGCGGGGCTCGCGAGCAGCCGGTTCAGCTCCTCGAGCCGCGCGACCATGGAATCGAGCTTGGCGCGCAGCGAGGCCTTCATTTGGACGGCTTCTTCAGCTGCAGGGTCGGCGCGTGCAGCAGCTTGCTCGTGAGCGCGTGCGACAGCCGCTCCATGACCTTCGCGGCCGGCTCCCCGCGCTCCAGCAGGCGCAGGGCCTGCTGCAGCTCCTGGCGGCGCATGTCCTCGGCGCCCTCGCGCAGCGCGCGAATCGCCGGCACGCTGTCGCGCTGGCGCATCCAGCGCATGAACTGCCCGACCTGCGTCTCGATGATCGCCTCGGCCTGATCGACCGCGGCGCGCCGCTCGTCGAGGTTCGCCGAAACGATCCCGGCTAGGTCGTCCACCGTGTAGAGGAAGACGTCGTCGAGCTCCGACACCTCCGGCTCCACGTCGCGCGGTACCGCGAGATCCACCATGAAGATCGGCCGGCGACGCCGGCGGCGCAGCGCGCGCTCCACCAGGCCCTTGCCGAGGATGGGAAGCGACGAGGCGGTGCACGAGATCACCACATCGTACTCGTGCAGGTGCTCGGCGAGCCCGCGCAGCTCGATGGCTACCGCGTTGAAGCGCGCGGCGAGCCGCTCGCCGCGCTCCAGCGTTCGGTTGGCGACGGCGATGCGCGCCGGGCCCTGCGCGGCGAAGTGCGTCGCGGTGAGCTCGATCATCTCGCCCGCGCCGATCAGCAGCACGCTCTGGTCCTTCAGGCTCGGGAAGATGCGCGCAGCGAGCTTGACCGCTGCGGCGGCCATGGAGACGCTCGCCGCGCCGATCGGGGTGCTCGAGCGCACCTCCTTCGCCACGGCGAAGGTGCGCTGGAAGAGCTTGTGCAGCACGCTGCCGAGCGTGCCCGCCGACTCGGCGGCGCGCGCGGCCGCCTTCATCTGGCCGAGAATCTGCGGCTCGCCGATCACCATCGAGTCGAGCCCCGAGGCGACGCGGAACGCGTGGCGCACTGCCTGCTCGCGCGGCAGGGTGTAGAGGTAGCGCTGCAGCTCCTCGGGGTGCAGGTGGTGATACTGCGCCAGCCATTGCGCGAGCGCGGCAGGCTGCTCCCCCGAGACGTAGAGCTCGGTACGGTTGCAGGTGGACAGGATCGCCGCTTCCTGCGCGAGGCCGCGTTTAAGTTCCGCGAGCGCGTCGCGCAGGCGCTCGACGTGGAACACCACGCGCTCGCGCACGGCGAGCGGGGCGGTCTGGTGATTGAGTCCGAGGGTGTAGAGCGCCATGCGCTAAGCCCTCAGATTATAAGAGGTTCAGCTTTCCGCGGTCTGTCGCAGCAGCTCCTGCAGCGACTTGAACTCCACCGGCTTCACCAAGTGGTGGTCGAAACCGGCGGCAGACGCGCGCGCCCGGTCCTGCATCTGCCCGTAGCCGGTCACCGCCACGAGCATCGTCGCCCTGAGCGCGGGATCGCCGCGGATCTGCCGCGCGATCTCGTAGCCGTTCATCTTCGGCAGTCCGATGTCGAGCAGCACGACGTCGGGCTGATGCTCTCGCGCCATGGCGAGCCCGGCAGGCCCATCGGAGGCGACGAGAACATCGTGCCCTTCGGTCTCCAGGAGCAGACGCAGCGCATGCGCCGCGTCATGGTTGTCGTCCACCACGAGAACGCGCCGCGGTGCGGCGACGGCGGCTATCCCGGGCGAGGCCGGCACGCTCCCGGCGTCGACGATCGGCGGCTCGGCGTGCAGCGGAAGCCGCACCACGAACTCCGAGCCCTTGCCGGGACCCTCGCTGTGCGCCTCCACGCTGCCGCCGTGCAGCCCGGCGAGCCGCTGCACGAGCGTCAGGCCGACACCGAGGCCTCCCTTCTGCCGGTCCAGGCTCTGGCTGCCCTGCTTGAAAAGCTCGAAGGCGGACTCGAGGAGCTCGGCGTTCATCCCGACGCCGTTGTCGCGCACGCGAATCACCGCCTCGCCCGCCTCGCGGCGCGCGATCACCTCGATATGTCCCGCGGGAGGCGTGTACCTCGCCGCGTTGTGCAGCAGGTTCTGGAAAATCTGGTTGAGCCGCACCTCGTCGCCGTCGACCATCAGGCGCTCCTCGTCGATCGAGACGTCGATGCGGTGCTCGCCCTCCTCGATCCACTGGCGGGCGGCATCCACGGCATGGCGCACGCTCGTGCGCACGTCGAGGGGCTTGCGGTCGAGCACCATCGCGGCGCGCGTCACCCGGCTCACGTCGAGGAGGTTGTCGACGAGCCGGGCCATCTGGCTCGTCTGGCGCTCGAGCACATCGCGCACCCACGCCTCGGTGGAATCGCGCGTCGGGCGTCCGGCGAGGAGCTTGAGCGCATTCGCGATCGGCGCGAGCGGATTGCGCAACTCGTGTGCAAGCATGGCGAGGAACTCGTTCGCCCGGCGCTCGGCCTTCTCCAGGGCCTCGATGCGCTGGCGTTCGGTAAGATCGCGCGTGATCTTCGCATACCCGCGCAGCGCGCCCTCGCGGTCGCGCACGGGGGTCAGCACGACGTTCGCCCAGAAGGTGCTGCCGTCCTTGCGCACGCGCAGCCCCTCCTCCTCGAAGCGGCCCTGCTGGCGCGCGGCGGACAGCTCCTGCTCCGGCCAGTTTCGCCGCCGCGCCTCCTCGGTATAGAAAACCGAAAAGTGCTGGCCGATGATCTCGTGCGCCGGGTAGCCCTTGATGCGCGCGGCGCCGGCATTCCAGCTGACGACGCGCCCCTCCGGATCGAGCATGAAGATGGCATAGTCCTGCACCGACTCGACGAGCAGGCGGAATCGCTCCTCGCTCAAGCGCAACATCTCCTCGTAGCGGCGCCGCTCGGAGATGTCGCGGGTGATTTTCGAGAACCCGCGCACGCTCCCGGAGGAGTCGCGCATGGCGGTGATCACCACGTTCGCCCAGAACCGGCTGCCGTCCTTGCGCAGGCGCCAGCCTTCGTCCTCGAACCGCCCTTGCGCCTCGGCCACCCTGAGCTCGTGCTGCGGCCAGCCCTTGGCGTTGGCGTCTTCGGGGTAGAACACAGAGAAATGCCGCCCCACGATCTCCGCCGCGCGCCAGCCCTTGATGCGCTCGGCGCCGGCGTTCCACGACACAATGCGGCCCTCGCGATCGAGCAGCAAGATCGCGTAGTCGCGTGCGCCTTCGACCAGCCTGCGGAACGGTTCCTCGATGCCCGCCAGAGGGCGATGCGGGTCTTCGGGTGCGTTCATCCGGCCCGACTATAGCGGCTTCGCTGTGAACTTGTGATGTAGTGGATCCCGCTACATGCCCTGCCAGCGCGGCTGGCGCTTGTTGAGGAACGCCTCCATGCCTTCGCGGAAGTCCCGGCTCATGTAGCACAGGAGGACGAGGTCGTCGCCCGCGCCGGCGGGCATCTGCGGCCGCAGGCGCAGCAGCGCCTCCTTGGTCGCCTGCAGCGTGAGCGGCGCATGGCTCGCGACGAGCCGCACCAGATCCTCGGCGCGCGGCATTAGCGCCGCCGCGTCCTCGACGAGTTCCGTGACCAGCCCGATGGCGAGCGCCTCGGGCGCCTCGACGAGCCGCGCGCGGAAGATCATGTCCTTGACCCGGGCCGGACCGAGCAGGGCCGCGAGGCGCGCATAGTTGCCGCTCGACAAGCAGTTGCCGAGCGTGCGCGCCACCGGGAAGCCGAAGCGCGCGTTGCCCGCGGCGACGCGCAGGTCGCAGCACACGGCGATGCCCGCCCCACCGCCGGTGCAAGCCCCCTGGATGGCGGCGACGGTCGGCACGCGGCAGCGCTCGAGCGCGCCGAGCACGCGGTCGATGCGCGCTTCGTAGTCGAGCGCGTCCTGCGGCTTGTCGAAGGCTCGGAACTGCGAGATGTCGGTTCCGGCGGCAAACGCTTTGTCCCCGGCTCCGGTAAGGAGCATGGCGCGGATGGTGCGGTCCTGGTTCACCGCCGCACACACCTCGGCGAGGCGCTCATACATGGCGAAAGTGAGGGCATTACGCGCGTGTGGGCGGTTGAAGGTGACATAGGCGATTCCCTCCCGCACCTCGTAGAGGAGGTCCTGGTCCGCTGCGGTGACTGGCATTCCGGTCTCCCGATTTTCCTGGAATGTGGGAGACTATCTCACGAGGAGGAGGACCCCACCATGACCCTGGCAAAGAACCTGGCCGCCGCATTGCTCGCATTGCTCGTCGCCGCCGCGCCCGCCGTGGCGCAGAAGTACCCGAGCGAGCGCATGAACGTCACCATCGCCTTCGGCCCAGGCGGCGGCAACGACATCATGTCGCGCAACCTGATCGCGATCCTGGAGAAGTACAAGCTCTACCCGGCGGACATCGTCGCGGAGAACCGCCCGGGGGGCAGCGGCGCGAAGGGCTGGGGCTACGTGTTCAGCCAGCGCGGCAATCCGTACCACATGTCGACGACCAGCGGCAGCTTCATCACCACGCCGCTGCAGGCGAACACGCCCTGGCAGCCGGCGAGCTTCACCCCGGTGGCGCTGCTCGCCTCCGACGACATGCTGATCCTCGTCAACAAGGGCTCGAGCGCGAAGACGCTGCAGGACTTCATCGCGGCGGCGAAGGCAAAGCCGCCTTCCATCGGCGGGATCGGCACGGTCAACATCGACTTCATCGTGCCCAAGCTCGTCTCGGCGAAGGCGGGCTTCGACTTCAAGTACGTGTCCTTCAACAAGCAGGGCGAGCTCATCACCGCGCTGCTCTCGGGCGCGCTCGACGCGGCCATGTCCAATCCCGGCGAGGTGCTCGGCCTGCTGCAGTCCGGCGACATGCGCGCGCTCGCCTACAGCGGCAAGTCGACCCCCGCGGCGCTCGGCAAGGTGCCGACGTTCGCCGAGCTCGGCTACGACATCGGCATCTCGCTGCCGCGCGGGCTCGTGCTTCCGCCCGACGTGCCCAAGGAGGCGCAGCAATGGTGGATCGACACCATCAAGCAGGTGGTGAAGACGCCGGAATGGAAGGCCTTCGTCGACAAGCAGCTCCTGACGGAGAACGTGCTCTACGGCGAGGATTTCCGCGCCTTCCTGGTGAAGACCCAGGGCACGTTCGCGGACATCCTGCGCAAGTCCGGCGCCATCAAGTAGCGTAGCCCGCGCCGCCTCCCATGCGCGCGGGGTTTCTCGCCGGCGTGCTCGCCGCCGCCGCCGGCTACACCTGGCTCGCGTTCGCAGAGCTCGCCTGGCTGTCCTCCGCCGGGCGGCTGGGGCCGGGCTTCTTCCCTCGCATCATCGGCGTGAGCCTGGTGGCCCTCTGCGCCTTCAGCCTCGTCGCCGATCGCAGAGCCGCGGACGAGGCGCTCTCGCCGTTCTGGCGCACCACGCTCGCGCTCGCGGCGCTTTCGGCGCTCTTCGTGGCGGCGCTCGACGTGCTGGGCGGGCTCCTGTCGATGATCGCGTTCATGGCGGCGTCGCTCTGGACGCTGAACCGCGGGCGCCACCTGCAGAACGCCGCGCTCGCGATCGCGCTGCCGGTCTGCCTGTATTTGCTGTTCCGCGTCTGGCTCAACGCCGCGGTGCCGCGGGGCATGCTCGGGCTGCCCTTCTAGAGTGGACATCTTCGGAAACCTGCTGCTCGGCCTCTCGGTCGCGGTTTCGCCGATCAACCTCGCTTACCTCTTCCTCGGCGTGCTGATCGGCATGATCGTCGGCATCATCCCGGGGTTCGGACCGGCCGCGGCGCTCGCCGTGCTGCTGCCGGTGACCTTCGGCATGGAGCCGACCAGCGCCGTCATCATGCTCGCGGCGATCTACTACGGCTCGCAGTACGGCGGCACCATCACCTCGATCCTCCTCAACACGCCGGGGGAATCGTCCTCGGTGGCGGCCACCTTCGACGGCTACCCCCTTGCCCAGCAGGGCCGCGCCGGGCCCGCGCTCGTCATGCAGGCCGTCGCCTCCTTCGTCGGCGGCACGCTCGGCGTGATCCTGATCAGCGTGCTCGCCCCCGCCTTCTCCCAGGTCACGCGCAGCTTCGGGCCGCCGGAGTTCTTCCTCCTCGTGGTGATGGGTCTCTGCACCCTCATCGTCATGGTCGGCGGCAACTGGCGCTACGGCGTCATCTCGGCGCTCGTCGGGTTCGCCCTCGGCACCGTGGGCGTCGACTTGGAGACGGGCAACAGCCGCTTCACCTTCGGCTCTGCGGAGCTGATCGAAGGGATCGATTTCATCCCCATCGCGATCGGTCTCTTCGGGCTCGGCGAGCTCTACTACGCCTTCTACACCGGCCTGCACGCCTCCGGCTCGGGCGGCGTCGTGCAATACCAGAAAGAGCGGCGCTTCTGGCCGACGCTCGAGGACTTCGTCGAAACCCGCATGGCGCTCCTGCGCGGCTCGCTCCTCGGCTTCGTCATCGGGGTGATCCCCGGCGCGGGCGCGACCATCGCTTCTCTCATGTCCTACTCGATGGAGAAATCGGCGTCGCGCACGCCGGAGAAGTTCGGCAAGGGCGCCATGGCCGGCCTGGTCGGTCCCGAGGCGGCGAACAATGCCGCCTCCTCAGGCGCGATGGTGCCGCTCCTGACGCTCGGCATCCCCGGCTCCGCCGCTACCGCCGTGTTGCTCGCGGCTTTCCTTCTCTGGGGGCTGACCCCCGGGCCGCTCCTCATGGCACAGAAGCCGGAGTTCGCCTGGGGCCTGATCGCGAGCATGTACCTTGGCAACGTCGCGCTGCTCGCGCTCAATGTCTTCGCCATTCCGCTCTTCGTGCAGATGATCAAGCTGCCCTATCGCCTCCTCGCGCCCTCCGTAATCCTCATCTGCACCATCGGCACCTACAGCGTGCACGGCAGCATCGTCGAGACCTGGCTCATGTTCGCCGCCGGACTGGTCGGCTTCTTCATGAAGCGCTATGGCTTCTCCCCGGCCGCGCTGGTGCTCGCCCTGGTCCTTGGTCCCCTCGCCGAGCAGTCGCTGCGCCAGTCGCTTACCATCTCGGGCGGCTCGTTCGGGATCTTCGTCGAGCGTACGGCCTCGCTTTGGATCCTCGCCATTACCGTCGCGGTCCTCGCCCTGGGCATCTTGATGCGCCGCGCATCCGCGCGCGGCTGATGCGCTGCGCGCGAGCGCTTCTCGCCGCCGGCTGCCTGGTCACCTGCGCCGCCGCCGCGCAGGACCCCGGCGTCGTGGCCGACGTCCCCTACCTCGCCTCGCCGCAGATCGTCGTCGACGAAATGCTGCGGCTCGCTCAGGTGGGACCGCGCGACATCGTCTACGACCTGGGATCGGGCGACGGGCGTGTGGTCATCACTGCAGCGGCGAAGTTCGGTGCGCGCAGCGTCGGCATCGAGATCGACGCCGCCATGGCGCGGCTCGCCCGCGACAACGTCGCCCGGGCGGGTTTGGCCGAGCGCGTGCGCATCGTGCAGCAAGACCTGTTCGCCACCGATCTGGAGGAGGCGACCGTGATCACGCTCTACCTCGCCCCGTACCTGAACCTGCGGCTGCGCGAGCGGCTCCTCGGGCTGCGGCCGGGCACGCGCATCGTGTCCCACTCGTCCGACATGGGCGAGTGGCAGCCCGACCTCAAGACGGCCGTACGCAAGGACGTTCTGCTCTGGTACGTCCCCGCGCGCGTCGAGGGTTACTGGCAAGCGCGCCTGCCCGAGGGCGTGATGGAAATCGACTTCCGGCAGAGCTTTCAACGCATCGCCGGACAGGCGCGACTGGCGGGGAAGCCCGCCAGCGTCTGGGAGGCGCGGTTGCGAGGGGAGGAGCTGGAGTTCGTACTGTCCGACACGGACGGCGAGAAAGCGCTCTACTTCGCCGGCCGCGTCGGCACGCAGGCGATCGAGGGCACCGTCTCGCGCGACGTCGGCGCCAGACGCCAAGTGGACGCGTGGCGTGCGACCCGGGCAAGGTAAGCTCGCAGGCGCGACGGGAATGGATCCTGCTGCGCACCGCCCATGGAGAACCGCCGGACGATCCGCGCCGGGCCGCGGGTGATCCATCGGCACCGGGTCGGCAGGCAGGTGTTCCGACGGGTATCGGAGCTGGTGTTCGTCCAGGGCCAGCCCAAGGCGCTGCTGGGCTGGATCGACATCGGGGGCGTGCGCACGCCCCTCTACGTCTGCGACCTCGACCGCGCCAAGCTGCGCACCGCGAAGGGCGTCCGCAACCTCTACTACTACGACGCGACGACGATCGACCCGCGCTTCGACGGGAGATGGGAAGACGTCAGCGAGATTGCGCGCTGAGGCGTGTCCTTTCGGGCAGACGGGTGACAGATCATTCCGGGCACATAGGTGACACTTTGCGGCATTTGCGTGGGGGGATACGCAAATGCCGTGGCGGGAGTGTCACAAGGTGGATGAACGACTACGGTTTGTTGCTCGGCTGCT
>DASRKB010000021.1:0-1569 GCA_035649175.1 Burkholderiales bacterium
GGGAGGCCGCGGACGTTTGCTCAATGTCGCTCGCGAGCTTCTATCGCGTCGCGCGGCATCAGCTGCCGACGGTTGAGCTTGGGCCGAACACGGTTCGCTTCGACCCCGCCGACTTGCGGGCGTTCATTGACGGTCGGAAGAAACCGGCTGCGGAGCCGGCCGATGCGTGACGATGACGCTTGCCCGCTTGCCTGGACGTACACGCGACAGCTGCTAGTGGTTTAGCTGAAACAGAAGAGTCCTGACCGGGATTCCCTTTCGGCGCGGCGCGTGCGAATCTGCGGGATGCGCAGAGGGGTTTCCGTTTCGGTCTCGGCCGCCGATCGCCGGCGTCTGGAGGCCATCGTCGCCGATCGCAACAGACCGCAGAAGCATGTCTGGCGCGCGCGGATCGTGCTTCTTACCGCCGACGGCTTGGGCACGAACGCGGTCATGGCGGCGACGGCGAAGTCGAAGACCACGGTCTGGCGCTGGCAGGAGCGGTTCACGGCTGCCGGGGTCGAGGGCCTCCTGCGGGACAAGACGCGCCCGCCCGGGAAGGCGCCGATCGACGCGGCGCGGGTGAGCGAGGTGGTGCGCCGCACGCTCGCGCCGCCGCCGCACGAGGCGACGCATTGGACGGCGCGGGCAATGGCGGAGGCCTGCGGCCTCGCCGTCTCGACGGTCCAGACCATCTGGAAGGCGCATGGCCTCGCACCGCATCGGTGGCGGAGCTTCAAGCTCTCCAACGACCCGGCCTTCGCGGAGAAGCTGCGCGACATCGTCGGGCTCTATGTCGACCCGCCGGCGCATGCCGTCGTGCTGAGCGTCGATGAGAAGTCGCAAATTCAGGCGCTTGACCGCACCCAGCCGGGCTTGCCGATGAAGAAGGGCCGGATGGGCACCATGACCCACGACTACAAGCGGAACGGCACGACGACGCTGTTCGCGGCGCTCAACGTGCTCGACGGCACCGTCATCGGCAAGAACATGGCCCGCCACCGGCACCAGGAGTTCATCCGCTTCCTCAACGCCCTCGAGCGCGAGATCCCGCAGGACAAGGCCGTTCACGCGATCATCGACAACTACGCCGCGCACAAGACCCCGCAGGTGCGGCGCTGGCTGGCGCGGCACCCGCGCTGGACCTTCCACTTCACGCCAACGTCGAGCTCCTGGCTGAACGCGGTCGAGGGCTTCTTCGCCAAGCTCTTCAAGCGGCGCCTCAAGCGCGGCGTCTTCTGCTCGCTCGTCGAGCTCCAAGCCGCCATCAACCGCTTCGTCGCCGAGCACAATCAACGCCCCAAGCCCTTCATCTGGCGCGCCGATCCTGACGCCATCATCGCCGCCCGCGCACGAGGGTTCCAAGCGTTGGAGTCGAACCACTAGGAGGCGTCTCGATCAGGCGTCGCATTCCGGAAGGTCATCACGAACCGGCATCCGTCTCCGGAGCGGTCCAGTCGGAAGGTCCCGCCCATGCGACGCATCGCCGTCTCGCAGATCGACAGGCCAAGACCGCTGCCGGCTCGCACGTCGTCCGAGCCGCGCGCAAACCGGGCGAAGTCGCGTCCGCGGAAGCGAGGCGGCGGTCCG
>DASRKB010000022.1:0-3276 GCA_035649175.1 Burkholderiales bacterium
AGCAGCCGAGCAACAAACCGTAGTCGTTCATCCACCTTGTGACACTCCCGCCACGGCATTTGCGTATCCCCCCACGCAAATGCCGCAAAGTGTCACCTATGTGCCCGGAATGATCTGTCACCCGTCTGCCCGAAAGGACACAGTAGACATCGAGCGGTTGGAGATCACCTCTCCAGCCGCTTTTTGTTTCAGCGCGACCATTGCGGGACTTTTGCGGGACCCCGCCCGAAAAGCCTTCTCTGCGGCCTCGATCAGGTTCGAGGGCTCGGCCGCCGAATAGTGCGTCGTCATGCGCTCCGACTTGTGCCCGAGCAGATCCTGCCTGTCCGCTTGGACCTGAGCGGACATTCCATCGACCGTGAATGCATCCCGCCAGCAGCTTCCGGTTTGATCCCTACTCATGAACGGCGTAACGTGTTGATAGGGGGGCGAATGACAGACGCTGTTACAAGTTGCACGCCTTGCAAGGCGCCTTTTTTGGAAACTAATTCAAGTTCGCCGCACAACGACATAGCATGGCGCCACGGGAGTTAGCCAAGGAGGTTGGTGTGACTGCATTGAAGGCGCGCCTCCCGATCCTTGCCGCCCTCGCTTTGCTTCTCTTGGCCGCGCCCGCTATCGAGGCCCAGCACGCCGGCGTCCGTAGCATCGGCCTCCTGTGGGAAAGTCCCGCTACGCTGGCTTCTGGACTCGAGAGCTTCCGCAGGGAGCTGCACCGGCTGGGTTGGGTCGAAGGCCAGAACCTCACTATCGAGTACCGCTGGAGCAAGGGACAGTACGACAAGCTCGACGACTTAGCTGGAGAGCTGGTGAGGCTCGGGGTGGATCTGATCGTGGCGCCGAGCTCCGTCTACACCGGGGCAGCCAAGCGAGCGACTTCGACGATTCCGATCGTCTTCACGGTCCACGCCGACCCGGTCCTGAGCGGCCATGTCGCCAGTTTGGCTCGCCCAGGCGGCAACGTCACCGGCACCTCTCTGGCGTTGACGGAGACCTACGCCAAGGGCCTGGAGCTGCTCAAGGAAGTCGCCCCGGAGATCTCGCGCGTCGCTGTCCTCCTCAATCCCGACACGCCTTCGCATGGGCCCGGTTTGGAAGCGGTGAAGGTAACAGGCCGCGCGCTTAGGCTCCATATTCAGCCAGTCGCAGCCCGTACCGCGGCCGAGTTTGAAGCCGCGTTCTCGGCCATGGTCCAAGAACGCGCCGGCGGGGTGCTGGTGCTGTCGACGCCCTTGTTCATCGCCGGGGCGAAACCGCTTGCCGATCTCGCGTTGAAGTACAGGCTGCCGGCGAGCTTCGGTCCGCCGGAGCACGCCGAGGCAGGCGGCCTTTTCAGTTACGGCCCTGATCGCGCGGACCTGTTCCGGCGCGCCGCGACGTACGTCGACCGGATCTTGAAGGGAGCGAGACCGGCCGATCTACCGGTAGAGCGGCCGACGAAGTTCGAGCTGGTCGTCAATCTCAAGACCGCCAAAGCCCTCGGGCTCAAAGTCCCGCCGTCGGTGATCTCGCGGGCGGATCGGGTCATCGAATGACGCCGAACAAGCCACTGGAGCGGACGGCGGCTCGCATTCGCTCGCTCGCCGCCGCTCACCGGCGCGTTAGGTGTCATGAATAACCGCCCGCCACTGTTCAGCCGCTGGGCACAACTAACGCCGGTGCAGCGAGAACTGGCAATCGTAGCGCTGGCTCTGTTTGTCCCGGGCGCCGTAATCTGGCGGGTCTACTTCACGACGACTTGATTGGGTAGGCATCTCGATGGGCTTGACCGGGCGCCACGGAGCCGCCTGAGCTACGCAGCGCCGGGACGCCCGAGAGCACGTCCCGATGGCGTAGTGTGCGGGCGGGCCGCAGTAAGAGAAAGCCCCACCGAAGCGAGGGCTTCGCCTCCCTTGAGCTGCCGAAAGCGGATGGGCACGAGGCACCTTGCTGGACGCAGCGATAAGGATGGCGTGCTGGCGTCATGGTGGTGCTTGAGAAAGCAAACAGAGGATGTTGAGCACATGAAGCTTGGCCACCTGGCAGTGCGGGCAGCGTTTGATGTCCATGCCAGTCACGCGTTGGAGAAATGCGCGCACTGATTCAGCGGCAGGGGCAGCCGCCGGGATAGGGGCGGCCAGCGCGGTGCGCGCGGGAGCAGTGTGCATGCTGTGAGTTTCGCAATCGAGGACTCCGGCAGTGACCAGATTGACTTTCCTTTAATCACGGAGCATCGTCCTTCGTGTTGGGAGGGAGTCTGGGAGACGTCCGACGCAGACAATTCCTAATCGCTGGGGCGGCAGCCCTCGCCGCGCCGCTATCGCGCGCCCAAGGTCTTGCAAAACCGGTGCGCCTTGGAGTTCTCGCATATGTGTTTCCGCGCCCCAACCGATGGTGGGACCCGTTTTTTGTCGCCCTAAGCGCCCGCGGCTGGCGCGAAGGCGCGGATTATGTAGTCGACGTGAAGGAAACTCGCGCACGGCTTGGTCGAAAAGCCGGTTGACCTGATCGTCGCCGTGGGCAGCCACATGGCCCTGGTTGCCAAGCGCGTCACCAGCACGATTCCGGTGGTGATGATTAAGCGGGAATCCGTTGGCGGCCGGCATCGTGGAGAGCCTCGCCCGCCCGGGACGCAACATCACTGGGCTGAGGACCTACGCGGACGGCCTCTGGGAGAAGTACGTCGAGCTCGTGCGCGAGCTGCTCCCCGGCCTGCGGACGCTCGGCCTTCTCTCCGACTATGTGCCGCCGGGCTTCGTCGCAGCTGAAACGGAATATGGCGCGCGCGAGATGCGCGCTGCGGCGAAGGCACTGGGTGTGGCGCTGCCGGAGTGGCGCGTGACCGGCGACGCGGACCTCAGGAGCGCGCTGGCAGAGATCGAAGGCGTCCGGCCAGACGCGCTGTTTGTCACCGGAGGTCCGACGCACGCTCAGCCGCGCAACATCGCCCGTCTCCGGGAGTTCCTACTGCGCCGCCGGCTGGCGATGGTGAACGACATTCCGGGCAGCGTGTTTCGCAACGCGGGCGGCGTGATGGCCTACGCCGTCAGCTTTCAGGAAGTAGCTGCGCGCACTGCGTCCTTTATCGACCGCATCCTGAACGGAGCCTTGCCGGGTGAGTTGCCGATCGAGCAGCCGACGAAGATCGAGTTGGTGCGTAAGCTCCCCCGAAATGTAGACAGTCTGGAAGTAGAGCTTTCTGGCACGATTGAACGTGAGGGAGGCTCGAATGAAGCGCTCGAAGTTTACGGAACAGCAGATCATCGGGGTGCTCAAGCAGGCTGAAGCCGGGGTGCC
>DASRKB010000023.1:0-52046 GCA_035649175.1 Burkholderiales bacterium
GGCATCGCCGCCGCGCGGCGCCGATTACCGGGGAGAGCTGCACATCGGCGCCTTTACACCCTCACTCCTGGAGGACGTAGATGCGATCTGTCTCAGTCCCGGCCTTGCGCTCGGGCATCCGGTAATCGAGGAGGCCCGGCGGCGCGGCATTCCCGTGTTGGGCGACGTGGAGCTCTTCGCACGATCGAACAAGGCCCCCGTGCTCGCAGTCACCGGTACCAACGGCAAGAGCACGGTGACGGCGCTGACAGGGCACCTTTTGCGTGCCGCCGGCCTCGATATCGAGGTGGCGGGAAACATCGCGCCGCCCGTGCTCGATGCGCTGATGAGGCGGCCGGCGCCGCCGGCCGCCTGGGTGCTGGAGCTTTCGAGCTACCAGCTCGAGACGACCTCCTCGCTTGAGCCCCATGCCGCGGCGATGCTCAACTTGAGCGAGGACCACCTCGACCGCTATCGGGACATCGAGGCGTACGGCGCGGCCAAGGCGCGCATCTTCGCCGGCTCGGGAATTCAGGTTCTCAACCGGGATGACGCTTGCTCGATGGCAATGGCGCTTCCCGGCCGAACGGTGGTCAGCTTCGGGCTGAGCGCGCCGCGAGACGACCGGGAATACGGCGTCTCCGGAGGAAACCTGGTCGAGGGCCGCTTGCCCATCATCGAAATCGGCGAGCTACCAATCCATGGGCTGCACAACGCCTCCAACGCGCTCGCGGCCTGTGCACTCGCGGCGAGTCTCGGCCTATCGCGCGAGCAACTCGCCGCCGGGCTGCGCACTTTTCGCGGCCTGCCGCACCGGCTGGCGCTCGTCGCGAGGCGGGACGGGGTGGACTGGTACGACGATTCCAAAGGGACGAACGTCGGCGCCACCATCGCCGCGCTGCGCGGCCTGCGGCGCCCCACCGTCCTGATCCTCGGCGGCGACGGAAAAGGCCAGGATTTCGCGCCGCTCGCGCCGCCGGTGCGCGAATTCGCCAAGCACGTGCTGCTCATCGGCCGGGATGCACCGCTCATCGAGAAGGTGGTCCCCGGCGAGCGGTGCGCTTCGCTGGAAGAGGCGGTGGCGAGAGCCGCACACCTTGCGCGTCCCGGCTACGCGGTGCTGCTCTCCCCCGCATGCGCGAGCTTCGACATGTTTCGCGACTACCGCCAGCGCGGCGAAGCCTTTGCCGAGGCGGTGAGGCGGCTGCCGTGAGCCGCACCTACGTGTTCGCGCGCAGCGCGCCCGACGCGGAATACGACCGCTCGCTCGCCTGGGCGGCGCTTCTGCTGGCGGCGGCGGGCCTCGTGATGGTGTATTCCGCGTCGATTGCCACGGCGGAGGCGAGCCGCTACACCGGCCACAACTCCGTCTGGTACCTGGCGCGCCATGCCGCGTTCTTCAGCGCTGCGCTGTTCGCGGCGATACTCGTGTTCCTCGTGCCCTCGCGCATGTGGCAGAAGCTGGCACCGTGGCTCTTCCTTGCGGCGGTGGTTCTGCTCGTCGCCGTGCTTGTCCCCGGTATCGGACGCGAGGTCAACGGCGCGCGGCGCTGGCTCGACCTGCGAGTGGTCACGATCCAGCCCTCGGAGCTCATGAAGCTCGCCGTGGTGCTCTACGCCGCCGACTACACGGTGCGCAAGCACGCGGTGCTGAAGAGCTTCAAGAAGGGCCTTCTGCCGATGCTCGGCGTCATGCTGCTGGTCTCGTGGCTCCTGCTGCGCGAGCCGGACTTCGGCGCGCTGGTGGTGATCGCCGTGACGGCCCTCGCCGTGCTGTTCCTCGGCGGCATGAACGGTCGGCACTTCGCCGCGCTGATCGCGATGCTCGCCGCGGGCTTTGCCTTGCTCGTCGTGTCCTCGCCCTATCGCATGCAGCGCATCTTCGGCTTCCTTGATCCTTGGTCGGATCCGCTCGGACGCGGCTACCAGCTTTCCCATGCGCTCATCGCCTTCGGCCGCGGCGAGTGGCTGGGCGTGGGGCTGGGCGCGAGCGTGGAGAAGCTGCACTACCTGCCCGAGGCGCATACGGACTTCCTGCTGGCGGTGATGGCCGAGGAGCTCGGCTTCGCCGGCGTCGCGCTCGTCATCGGGCTTTTCGCCTGGATCGTGGCCCGCGCCTTCGCCGTGGCGCGGCAGGCAGCGGCGCGCCAGCGGCATTTCGCGGCCCTTACCGCCCAGGGCATTGGCGTGTGGATCGGCTTCCAAGCGCTGGTGAACATGGGCGTGAACATGGGCCTGCTGCCGACCAAGGGGCTCACGCTACCGCTCATGAGCTATGGCGGCACCGGTCTGTTCGCCAATTTCGTCGCGTTGGCGATACTGCTGCGCATCGACTGGGAGAACCGCCAGCTCGCGAGGGGTCTGCACGCATGAGCCGCGCGATCCTCATCATGGCCGGTGGCACGGGCGGTCACATCTTTCCGGGGCTCGCAGTCGCGGAGGAGATGCGCGCGGCCGGGTGGCGGGTCGTGTGGATGGGGGCGCGCGGCGGTATGGAGGAGCGACTCGTGCCCCGGCACGGCCACGAGATGGCGCTCATCCGCGCGCGCGCGGCGCGCGGCAAGGGCCTGCTGCAGAAGCTCTTGCTTCCGGCCAACCTGCTTTACTCCTTCTGGGAGAGTGCGCGCCATATCCGCCGCATCCGCCCGGACGTCGTGCTCGGACTCGGGGGGTACGTCGCCTTCCCCGGTGGCATGATGGCGTCGCTGCTCGATCGGCCGCTCGCGCTGCACGAGCAGAATTGCATCGCCGGGCTTGCGAACCGGGTCCTTGCCGCGCTCGCCGACAAGGCGATGGTCGCATTCCCGGGCGCGCTGAAGCGCGCGGAATGGACTGGCAACCCGGTTCGTGCCGCGATTGCTGCGATCGCGCCGCCCGAGGAGCGCTTTCGGGGCCGCGAGGGGCCGCTGCGCCTGCTGGTCGTCGGCGGCAGCCTAGGCGCTCAAGCACTCAACGAGGCGCTGCCGAAGGCGCTGTCGCTCCTGCCGGACAGGGTTCTCGTGGTGCACCAGTCCGGCGAAAAGCACCTGCAGGCGCTCCAGGAAAGCTACCGCGCGGCAGGCGTGCGGGGCGAGCTCCTCGCCTTCATCGATGACATGGCGCGCCGCTACGCGGAAGCCGACCTCGTGATCTGCCGCGCCGGGGCAGTCACGGTCGCGGAGCTTTCGACTGCCGGGCTCGCCAGCGTCCTCGTGCCCTTTCCGTACGCCGTGGACGATCACCAAACGGCGAACGCGCGCTTCCTGGCCGAGCAGGGCGCGGCTGTGCTGCTTTCCCAGGCGGAACTTACGCCCGAGAAGCTCGCATCCCTGCTGGGCTCGCTCGACCGGCCGCGGCTGCTCGACATGGCGCGCAAGGCTCGAGCGCTCGGCAAGCCGGACGCGGCGCGCGTCGTCGCGCAGCGCTGCATGGAGCTCGCGCGATGAAGCACAAGGTGCGCCATATCCACTTCGTGGGCATCGGAGGCTCGGGCATGTCAGGCATCGCCGAGGTGCTCACGAACCTCGGCTATCAGGTGAGCGGCTCCGATATGGCCGCAAACGCGGCGACCAAGCGCCTTGCGACGCTCGGCGCTAAGGTGTTTCTCGACCACGATGCCGCCCATGTGGACGGGGCGGATGCCGTCGTGGTGTCGAGCGCGGTGCAGGCGGACAACCCCGAGGTCGTCGCGGCGCGAGAGCGCCTAGTTCCGGTGGTGCCCCGCGCGCTCATGCTCGCCGAGCTGATGCGCCTGAAGCAGGGCGTGGCGATCGCGGGAACGCACGGCAAGACCACGACGACGAGCCTCGTGGCGAGCGTGCTTGCCGAGGCGGGCCTGGATCCGACCTTCGTCATCGGGGGGCGGCTCAACGCCGCCGGATCGAACGCGCGCCTGGGCGCCGGGGAGTTCATCGTCGTCGAGGCCGACGAGTCGGACGCGTCGTTCCTGCATTTGCAGCCGGTCATCGCCGTCGTGACGAACATCGACGCGGACCACATGGGGACCTACGAGCACGACTTCGGCAAGCTCAAGGCTGCCTTCGCGCAGTTCGTCCAGAACCTGCCTTTCTACGGCGCGGCGGTGCTCTGCATCGATGACGCGAGCGTGCGCGAGATCCTTCCCGAGATCTCGAAGCCGGTCCTGACGTACGGCACGGCGCCAGACGCGACAGTACGCGCCGAGGCGATCGAGCATCTCCAGGGCCGCATGCGCTTCCGGGCGCTACGCGGGAAGGCCGCGCCGCTCGAGGTGATGCTCAACCTTCCCGGCCAGCACAACGTGCTCAACGCGCTCGCGGCAATCGCGGTGGCGCGGGAGCTTGGCGTGGCCGACGGCGCGCTGCTCAAAGCGTTACGCGAGTTCCGCGGCGTCGGCCGCCGCTTCCAGAACTACGGGCCGGTGCGCTGCGAATCCGGTGGCACGTTCACGCTCATCGACGACTACGGCCACCATCCCGCGGAGATGGCGGCGACGCTCGAGGCAGCACGCGGCGCCTTTCCCCGACGGCGCATCGTGCTCGCTTTCCAGCCCCACCGCTACACCCGGACACGCGACCTGTTCGAGGACTTCGTCAGCGTGCTTTCGCGCGCCGATGCGCTCCTGCTCGCCGAGGTCTATCCCGCCGGCGAGGCGCCGATCGTCGCCGCCGACGGCCGCGCCCTCGCGCGGGCGCTGCGGGTGTTCGGTAAGGTGGAGCCGGTTTTCGTCGAAGACATCGCCGGCATGGCGGCGGCGATCCGCCGCGTCGCCGAGGACGGCGACGTAGTCCTCACCATGGGCGCCGGATCGATCGGCGGCGTGCCGGCGCAGCTGACATGAACATGGCCGAGACGCTCAACTTTCAAGGCCTGCGGGGACACCTCAAGCGCGATGAGCCGATGTCGCGCCACGTCAGCTGGCGTGCCGGCGGCCCGACCGATCGCTTCTACATGCCGGCCGATCTCGACGACTTGGCGGCGTTTCTCACGCGGCTGCCAGCGGAGGAGCCGCTGCTGTTCGTAGGATTGGGCTCGAACCTCCTCGTGCGCGACGGCGGCTGGCGGGGCACTGTGATCATGATGCACTCGCCGAGCCGGCGACCGCGGCTTGACGCGGGCCTGATCTACGCCGACGCAGGCGTAGCGAGCCCGAAGGTGGCGCGCTTCGCCGCCCTCCACGACTTCGAGGGCGGCGAATTCCTGGCCGGCATTCCGGGCACCGTCGGCGGCGCGCTCGCGATGAACGCCGGCTGCTACGGCGGCGAAACGTGGGACATCGTCGAGCGCGTCCTGACAATTGATCGGAGCGGCAGAACCTCGGTACGCTCCCACAACGAGTTCGAGATCGGCTACCGCCACTGCGCGCCGGCCACACCCCGGGAGGAATGGTTCGCAGCGGCGTGGTTCCGGCTGCCGCCGGGCGACGCCACGACCTCGCGCGGCATCATGAAGGAGCTGCTCGCTCGGCGTATCGCGGCGCAGCCGCTGTCGCTGCCTAACGCGGGCAGCGTGTTTCGCAACCCGGACCGCGACCATGCCGCGCGCCTGATCGAATCCTGCGGGCTAAAGGGCTTCGCGCGCGGGGGCGCGCGCGTCTCGGAGAAGCACGCGAACTTCATCGTCAATCCCCAGGGCGCCGCGAGCGCTGCGGATATCGAGTGGCTGATCCAGCACGTCCAGCGCATGGTCTACCAGATGAAGGGCGTGGTGCTGACCACCGAAGTGCGCATCGTGGGAGAGGCGGCATGAAGCACCTCGGAAAGGTCGCCGTGCTGATGGGAGGCAAGTCCGCCGAGCGGGAGATCTCGCTCATGAGCGGAAACGGCGTTCTACAGGCGCTGCGCGCTAGGGGGATCGATGCGCATGCGTTCGACCCGGCGGTGCGCGAGCTGTTCGATCTCAAGCGCGAGGGCTTCGCTCGCTGCTTCATCGCGCTGCACGGCCGCGGCGGCGAGGATGGAACCATCCAGGGCGCGCTCGAGTGTCTGGGGCTTCCCTATACCGGCAGCGGCGTGCTGGGCTCGGCCATCGGCATGGACAAGTGGCGCACCAAGATGATCTGGATCGCCAATAGCGTGCCGACGCCGCGCTATCGCGTGCTCGCCATGGACGACGACTGGAGGGCGCTCGCGCGGGAGCTCGGCCTGCCGCTCATCGTCAAGCCGGCGAACGAGGGCTCGACGCTCGGCCTGACCAAGGTCACCGCGGTGAAACAGCTGCCGGCGGCCTACGAGCTTGCGGCGAAGAAATACCGCGACATCGCGCTCGCCGAGCAGTTCATCGATGGCCCGGAGTACACCGCATCCATCGTGGGAGACGAGGCGTTGCCGCTGATCCGGATCGAGGCGCCGAAGGGTAACTATGACTACCAGAACAAATATTTCACTGAGGAAGTGAAGTATCACTGCCCCTGCGGCCTGGCGGCGCGCAAGGAGGAGGAGCTCCAGGCGCTCTGCCTCAGGGCCTTCCGCCTCGCAGGCTGCAGCGGCTGGGGGCGCATCGACCTCATGCTCGACGCGAAGAAGAAGCCATGGCTTCTGGAGGTCAATACCTCGCCCGGCATGACAGGGCACAGCTTGGTGCCGATGGCGGCGCGCGCCGTCGGCATGTCCTACGAGGATCTCTGCGTTCGCATCCTGGAGGGCGCCCATGTGGGGTAACCCGCGCCTGCTCAACGCGGTGGCCGGCTTCCTCGTCGGCGTGACGCTCCTCGCTCTGCTGGTCGCCGCCCTGCACGCGCTCCTGCGCTCGCCGCTCTTCCCGGTGCGCGAGGTGCTGGTGGTCTCACCGGTGGCACACGTCACGCGCGCGCAGCTGGAAACGGCGCTCGAGCAGCGCATCGCGGGCAACTTCTTCGCAGTGGACGTGGGCGAAGTGCGTGCTGCAGTGGAGACGCTGCCCTGGGTGCGGCGCGCCGCGGTGCGCAAGGTCTGGCCCGACCGGCTGGAGGTGGCGATCGAGGAGCACGTCGCCCTCGCGCGCTGGGCCCAGGGCGGGCTCGTGAACACCTTCGGTGAGCGCTTTCCCGGTCGCGCGGAGGAGGATCTGCCGCTGTTCGTGGCGCCCGAGGGCTCAGAGATCGAGCTCGCGCATCAGTATCTGCGCTTCGCGCTGGCGCTCGAGCCGCTCGGGGCGAGTCTCGAGCGCGTCGTGCTGACGTCTCGCTTCGCTTGGCAGCTGCGCCTGGGCAATGGGCTGCACCTCATGCTCGGCCGCGACGCGGAAGCCGCCGAGTTACGCCTGCACCGCTTCGTGAGCGCCTATCCCGGAACGCTCGAACGCCTCCAAGGGCGCCACCAGGTCGTCGACTTGCGCTATCCGAACGGGTTCGCCGTGCGCGTTGCGCCAAGGGGAAGCTGACCTTCATGGCCAGGGAGAACAAGAACCTCGTCGTTGCGCTCGATATCGGCACCTCCAAGGTGGCGTGCCTGGTGGCCGAGCTGCGTCCCGATGGCTCGATGGAGATCCTTGGCATGGGCGGACACGAGTCGAAGGGCCTGAAGAAGGGCGTGGTGGTGAACATCGAGGCCACCGTGGGCGCGATCCAGCGCGCTCTCGAGGAGGCCGAGCTGATGGCCGACTGCAAGATCGCCTCGGCTTTCGTCGGCATCGCCGGCAGCCACATCCGCAGCTTCAACTCCACGGGCATGGTCGCGGTAAAGGACCGCGAAGTGAGCGCGCTCGACGTCGATCGCGCGGTCGACACTGCGCGCGCGGTCAACATCCCGACTGACCAGCAGATCCTGCACGTGCTGCGTCAGGAATTCATCATTGACGGGCAGGAGGACGTGCGCGAGCCGATCGGCATGTCAGGCGTGCGGCTCGAGGTGAAGGTGCACATCGTCACCGGCGCGGTTTCCGCCGCGCAGAACATCATCAAGTGCGTGCGTCGCTGCGGCTTGGAGGTGAACGACCTGATCCTGCAGCCGCTCGCCTCTTCGCGCGCGGTCCTTTCCGAGGACGAGAAGGACCTCGGCGTGTGCCTTCTCGACATCGGCGGTGGCACGACCGATATCGCCGTGTTCACGCACGGCGCGATCCGCCACACCGCGGTCATCCCGATCGCCGGGGACCAGATCACGAACGACATCGCCATGGCCCTGCGCACGCCTACCGCGGACGCCGAGGCCATCAAGACGCGCCATGGCGTGGCGCTGCGCCAGCTCGCGGACCCGAATCAGATGATCGAGGTGCCCGGCATCGGCGAGCGCGCACCGCGCGCCATGTCGCGGCAGACCCTCGCGGAGGTGATCGAGCCGCGCGCGGAGGAGCTGTTCACGCTCGTGCAGCAGGTGTTGCGCGACTCGGGGTTCGAGGAGCTGCTGTCTAGCGGCATCGTGCTTACCGGGGGGTCCTCGGTGATGGAGGGCATGGTGGAGCTCGGTGAGGAGATCTTCCACATGCCGGTGCGCCTCGGCGTGCCGCGCTACGGCGGCGGCCTCGCCGACGTCGTGCGCACGCCGCGCTTCGCCACGGCGGTAGGGCTTCTGCAGGAGGGCGTGTCGCAAACGCAGCAGGGCAAGCTTTCGCGCCAAGGCGGCTCGGTGAGAGCCGTGGTGGCGCGCATGCGGGAATGGTTCCAGCGTAATTTTTGACGTTTCAACCGGCAAGGAGACAAGAAATATGTTCGAGATCGTAGACAGTCAGGCGACGGGCCCGATTATCAAGGTGATCGGGGTGGGGGGCGCCGGCGGCAACGCCGTCAACCACATGATCGAGCAGGGCGTCCAAGGGGTTGAGTTCATCGCGGTGAACACCGACGCGCAGGTGCTCGCGCGCAACAAGGCGCGTAACCAGATCCAGCTCGGCACTAGCGGCCTGGGCGCCGGGGCGAGGCCGGAGGAGGCGCGCGCCGTGGCCTTCGCCGACCGTGAGCGCATCGAGGAGCTGGTGGCGGGCGCGCACATGGTGTTCATCACCGCCGGCATGGGCGGTGGGACAGGTACCGGCGCGGCTCCGGTCATTGCTGAAGTTGCGAGAAACTTGGGAATTCTGACGGTCGCGGTCGTGACCAAGCCCTTCACCTTCGAGGGCTCCAAGCGCATGAAGATCGCCGAGAATGGACTGGAGGAGCTCGCGCCGCACGTCGACTCGCTCATCGTGATCCTCAACGACAAGCTGGAGGAAGTGCTCGGAGAGGACGTGACGCAGGAGGACGCCTTCCGCGCCGCCGACGACGTGCTGAACAACGCCGTCGCCGGCATCGCCGAGATCATCAACAATCCCGGTCTCGTCAACGTCGACTTCCAGGATGTGCGCACCGTGATGTCTGAGCACGGCATGGCGATGATGGGCTCGGCGGCGGCGAGCGGCATTGACCGCGCGCGCATCGCCGCAGAGCAGGCGATCGCTTGTCCGCTGCTCGAGGGCGTGAACCTCGCTGGGGCTCGCGGCGTGCTCGTGAACATCACGGCGTCCAAGCCGAGTCTCAAGCTGCGCGAGACGAAGGAGGTAATGAACATCATCCGCACTTTCGCGGCGGAGGACGCGACCATCATCTACGGCGGCGTCTATGACGACGCGCTTGCCGACGACCTCCGGGTCACCGTGGTCGCGACCGGCCTCGGCATGGCGCAGGCGGCGCGCCAGCAAAAACCGCAGCTGGTGCTGAACAATGCCGGCGGGCAGAAGACGGGGACCGACAACCTGCCCGGGCCGGTCGACTACGGGCAGCTCGACTCGGTGCCTGCGGTAATCCGGCGCAACCGCGCCTCGACGGTCGAGGCGCTGCAGCAGAGCGGGGTCGACAAGTACGACATCCCGGCCTTCCTGCGCAAGCAGGCGGACTAGGTCGGCAGGTCGGGCTGGGCGCTCCTCCTTGCCGGTGAGCGCCCGTCCTGGCTTGTAGAATCCTGCCATCCCATGCTGCGGCAGCGCACGCTCAAATCCCTCATCCGCGCCTCTGGCGTTGGCCTGCATACCGGCCAGAAGGTACGCATCACCCTGCGGCCTGCGCCGGCGGAGACCGGCGTGGTATTCCGGCGCGTGGATCTTGCGGTGCCGGTGGACATCCCGGCGCGCGCCGATCTGGTGGGCGAGACACGACTCTCGTCCTGCCTGGTGCACGGAGGGGCCAAGGTCTACACCGTCGAGCATCTGATGTCTGCCCTCGGCGGGCTCGGCATAGACAACGTCTTTGTCGATCTCGATGCACCCGAGGTGCCGATCATGGACGGCAGCGCTTCGCCCTTCGTGCTGCTGATCCAGCAGGCTGGCATCGAGCAGCAAGGCGCGCCCAAGCGCTTTCTACGGGTGATGCGCCACGTCGAGGTGACCGACGGGGACAAGTGGGCGCGCCTGGAGCCCCATGACGGGTACCGGCTGTCCTTTTCGATCGATTTCCGCCATCCCGTGATCGAGCGATCGACGCAGTCGGTCGTCGTGGATTTCGCGGACAACGCGTATCTGAAGGAAATCGCGCGCGCCCGGACCTTCGGCTTCATGCACGAGGTCGAGAATTTGCGCGAGAGCGGGCTCGCCCTCGGCGGCGGGCTCGAGAACGCCGTGGTACTCGATGAGTTCCGCGTGCTCAACGCCGAGGGCCTGCGCTTCGCCGACGAGTTCATCCGCCACAAGCTGCTCGATGCGGTCGGGGATTTGTATCTGCTCGGCAAGCCGCTGCTTGGTGCCTTCAGCGCTCACAAGTCCGGCCACGCTCTCAACAACCGTTTGCTGCGCGCCGCCTTGGGGCAGCCCGGGACGCTGGAAATCGTGAGCTACGAGCGCCCGGAGGACGCGCCGGCGGGCGTCGCCCGCCTCGCTGCACACTACGTCTAGCCCCCTTTGGCCTCTCGCCGGGCGAGCAGCCTGCGAAGCGCGTCGCGCGCCGGGGAGGGCGCCATGCGATCGTGAAGCGCCCGCAGTGAATTGATCGTATGTGTGGAGAAAGTCGCAGTTTTCTGCGACCCGCCGCGCGTTTGTGAGGCGTTTGGTTGCACCCTCACGGAAACTGAATTAACCTGCCAGCGGTGTTGAGACAAGAAATGGCTCAGGGTGGGAGCGAGGAGCCGCAGCTTGGCGCCTGCAGCGGCGGACGCCGCGGTTAGCACCAGTTCCCCCTCCTTGTAGTTCGCCACGCGGACCTGCCGGGCAAGGTCCTCTGGAAAAAAAACCTGAACCAGACCGGAAAGCGCGCGCAGATCGCGCGCTTTTGTGATCAAGGGCTGAAGCTCGCCCTCGGCCGCCAGAATTCGGCCGAGCTTTTGCAGGCGCATGAGGCAGTCACGTGGGAGGGATTGCTTGCAGATTATCCTGATCTCGAACCGTCTGTCCAAGGTGAGGTCAGCGACGTTGTCGTTCCACCATCTATTGGCGAGCGCGGTGCTGGCGCTTGCACTGGTGGTCGCGGCGACCGCGGGTCTGTACTGGCTCAGTCTGCGCTACGCGGCCGAGGTTCCTGTGCCCGCCTTGCAGCGCCTCGTGCTCGCCGCGCAGGAAGCAGAGGCCGAGCGCGGGCGCGCTTTCGTGCAGCAGAACCTCAACGCCATGGCGGTCAGGCTCGGCGAAATGCAGGCCCAGCTTACTCGGCTCGACGCGCTCGGGGAGCGCCTGTCGGCGCTTTCCGGGATCCGCGATTTTCGCTTCACCGAGGCGCCAGGGCTTGGCGGAGCGGCACCGACGCAGTTGCCGCCGCAGAACCTGTCGCTCGCCGACTTCAGCGAGAAGCTGAGCCTGCTCTCCCGACAGGTTGAGACGCGCAGCGACATGCTGGGCGTGCTCGAGGCGCAACTCTTCGAGCAGGCCGTCAAGAAGAAGTTGATGCCCACGATGATGCCGGTGTCGGCGCCGTACAACGCCTCCGGGTTCGGCCGCCGGGTGGATCCCTTCACCGGGCAGTGGGCAATGCACGAGGGTATCGATTTCCTGGCCGACCTCGGCTCGCCGATCGTCGCGGCCGCGGGGGGCGTAGTGGTCTTCTCGGGTCTTCATCCGCAGTACGGCTACATGGTGGACATCGACCACGGGAACGACCTTGTCACCCGCTACGCGCATGCATCCAAGCTCCTGGTCCGCGAGGGCGACGTCGTGCAGCGCGGCCGCAAGATCGCGGAAGTAGGATCCACGGGGCGCTCGACCGGCCCGCACCTGCATTTCGAGGTGCGCTTCCGCGGCGCGGCGCAGAACCCGTCCAAGTTCCTCGTGTCGAACAAGCAGTCGGCACGCGCCAAGTAGCCCCTTCGTTTTTCCGGATAGAATCAACGGTTTTTCAGGGGTTGGACGGGCTTCGTCCGGCCCGCGCATGCTCGCTAAGATACTTTCCAGTTCGCGCAACGCCCTGGAGGCGGTGGTCGCTGTCCCGGCCCGGGTCTTCGGCAGCCGCAACCAGCGCCTGCTCAAGCAGTACTCCCATGCTGTCCGAAGCATCAACGCGTTCGAGCCGCGGCTCGCCGCGCTGTCCGACGAGGCGCTGCGAGGCAAGACCGAGGAGTTGAGGAAGCGCCACTCAGAGGGCGCCACCGTGCAGGAGCTTCTGCCCGAGGCGTTCGCCGTAGTGCGCGAAGCCTCCAAGCGCACGCTGCGCATGCGCCACTTCGACGTCCAGCTCGTCGGCGGCATGGTGCTACACGACGGCAAGATCGCCGAAATGAAGACCGGCGAGGGCAAGACGCTCGTCGCGACGCTGCCGGCGTACCTAAATGCCCTGACCGGCCGCGGGGTGCACATCGTCACGGTGAACGACTACCTGGCGAAGCGCGATGCGGACTGGATGGGCAAGATCTACCGCTTCTTGGGGCTGACGGTGGGCGTGAACCTGCCGCACATGGATCCCGCGGACAAGCGGGCGGCGTACGCCGCCGACATCACCTATGGCACCAACAACGAGTTCGGCTTCGACTACCTGCGCGACAACATGGCGATGCACGTGGAGGAGCGCTTCCAGCGCGGCCTGCACTACGCCATCGTGGACGAGGTCGACTCCATCCTGATCGACGAGGCCCGTACCCCGCTCATCATCTCAGGACAAGCGGAGGACCGCACCGAGCTCTACGAGCGGATGAACCAGGTGCCGCCGCTGCTCGCCCGGCAGAAGCACGAGCGCAAGCAGGGCGAGCCCGACGCGCCGGGCGACTTCTTCGTCGACGAGAAAAATCACCAAATCGTGCTGTCGGAGGCCGGCCACGAGAAGGCGGAGCAGATCCTGTCGCGCATCGGCCTGCTGCCGCCGGGCGCAAGCCTGTACGAGCCCGCCTACATCAACCTGTTCCACCACCTCACGGCGGCTTTGCGGGCGCATCACCTGTTCCACCGCGACCAGCACTACGTGGTGCAAAACGGCGAGGTGATCATCGTCGACGAGTTCACCGGCCGGCTCATGCAGGGGCGGCGCTGGTCCGACGGCTTGCACCAGGCCGTCGAGGCAAAGGAGGGGGTGCGCATCCAGAACGAGAACCAGACGCTCGCCTCCATCACGTTCCAGAACTACTTCCGCATGTACGGCAAGCTTGCCGGGATGACCGGCACGGCCGACACCGAAGCCTACGAGTTCCAGCAGATCTACGGCCTCGAAACCGTCGTAATCCCGACGCATCAGCCGATGATCCGCGCCGACCGGCAGGACCAGGTGTACCGGACGAGCGCCGAGAAGTACAAGGCGGTCATCGCGGACATCCGTGACTGCTACGGCCGGAAACAGCCGGTGCTGGTCGGGACCACCTCCATCGAGAACTCGGAGCTGCTGTCGGGGCTCATGCAGAAGGAGAAGCTGCCTCACCAAGTGCTCAATGCCAAGCAGCACGCGCGCGAGGCGGAGATCGTGGCCCAGGCGGGCCGTCCGCAGATGGTCACCATCGCTACCAACATGGCGGGCCGCGGAACCGACATCGTGCTCGGCGGCAACGTCGAGAAACAGTGCGATTTCGTTGAGGCGGACGAGAAGCTTTCCCCGGAAGAAAAAACGTCCCGCGTAGAGAAGCTCCGCCGTGAATGGCAGATGCTGCACGACCAGGTGGTGCAGGCGGGCGGGCTGCACATCATTGGCACCGAGCGGCACGAGTCACGGCGCGTCGACAACCAGCTGAGAGGCCGCTCGGGGCGCCAGGGCGACCCCGGAAGCTCCCGCTTCTACATGTCGCTCGAGGACCCGCTGCTGCGCATCTTCGCCGGCGAGCGCATCAACCGCATCATGGTGATGCTCAAGATGCCGGAGGGCGAGGCGATCGAGCACGCGATGGTCACGCGCTCCATCGAGAGCGCTCAGCGCAAGGTGGAGGCGAGGAACTTCGACATCCGCAAGCAACTGCTCGAGTACGACGACGTGGCGAACGACCAACGCAAGACAATTTACGCGTTGCGCAACGAGCTGCTCGAGTCGCCGGACATCTCTCCGCGCATCGCCGATCTGCGGGCCGGCGTCCTCAAGGATCTCTTCCAAGTCCATGTCCCCGAAGACAGCGTCGAGGAGCAGTGGGACCTCGGCGGCCTGGAGAACGCGCTTAAAGCCGAGTTCAACCTCGAGCTGCCGATTCGCAAATGGCTCGAAGGCGAGTCGGACCTGGTGCCCGACAAGGTGCTCGAGCGCGTCATCGAAGCGGCGGGGGGTGCCTATGGGGCGAAGGTACCAGCGGGCGCGGAAGAATCATTTCGCCAGTACGAGCGCTACGTCATGCTGCAGATTTTGGATGCCCACTGGCGCGAGCATCTCGCCGCGCTTGACCACCTGCGCCAGGGCATCCACCTGCGTGGCTATGCGCAGAAGAACCCCAAGCAGGAGTACAAGCGCGAGGCGTTCGAGCTGTTTGGCGCCATGCTGGAAGCGGTGAAGCTCGAAGTAATCCGCACGCTGACTGCCGTGCAGATTCGCACCAAGGACGACATGAGGCCCGACGACCAGCAACACGTGGAGAACGTCAGGCCCCAGCATGCTAGCCTCGGAGGCATGGAGGAGCCGGAGCCAGATCACGCGGGCGGCGACGTGGCGCTGGCCGATGCGGCCACGAAGCGCAAGGCGCAGCCGATGGTGCGCCATGCGCAGAAAGTCGGCCGCAACGACCCCTGTCCCTGCGGATCGGGCAAGAAATACAAGCACTGCCACGGCAAGCTGAGCTGATGGCGGTCGGCCTCGTTCCCCCCGACCCCAGCTCATTGCTTTCCATTACCGGCGTCGATCTCGGCGTCGGCATGGCCGGGATCAAGAAGCCCGGCCGCAACGACCTAGTGGTCATGCAACTCGCCGTGGGAGCGGCCGTCGCGGGGGTCTTTACGCGCAACCGCTTCCGCGCGGCACCCGTTCTGCTCGCCAGGAAGCATCTGCGCAACGCGGTGCGCGCCCTCGTTGTGAACACCGGCAACGCGAACGCCGGTACCGGTGCCGACGGCCTCAAGCGCGCCACGCAGGTGTGTCAGGCGCTCGCGCACCGGCTCGGCTGCAAGATCGAGCAGGTGCTGCCGTTCTCCACCGGGGTGATCATGGAGCCGCTGCCGGCCGAGCGCATCGTCGCCGCGCTGCCGTCGCTGCAGGACTGCGACTGGGCGACCGCCGCGCAGGCCATTATGACCACAGACACCGTGCCGAAGGCTTTCTCGCGGAAAGTGAAACTGACGAGAGGCGAAGCGAGCATCACCGGGATCGCCAAGGGCGCCGGAATGATCCGGCCGGACATGGCGACGATGCTGGGCTTCATCGCCACCGACGCCGGCGTCGCGCGGCGGGATCTCGCTTGCATCCTGAAGCGTGCCGCGGATCGCTCGTTCAACCGAATCACGGTCGACGGCGATACCTCCACCAACGACTCGTTCATCCTCATCGCGACCGGCAGGGGACCTGCCGCGTCAAGGCAGGACCTCTCTACGCTGGAGAGCGCGATCACGGACGTCGCCGGGCGGCTCGCACAGGCCATCGTGCGCGACGGCGAAGGCGCGACGAAGTTCGTCACCGTTCGCGTCGAGCGGGGACGCAATGCCGCGGAATGCCTTCGCATCGCGTATGCCATCGCCCGCTCGCCGCTCGTGAAGACCGCATTTTTCGCCTCCGACCCTAACCTCGGGCGCATATTGGCCGCCATCGGCTATGCCGGAGTGCCGCTCGATACGGGGAAGGTCGATCTCTACATCGACCGGGTGCCGGTGGCGAAGCGCGGCGGCCGCAATCCGGCCTACCTTGAGAGCGAGGCGGTCGAAGCGATGAGGAAGCCCGAGTTCACGGTGCGCGCGGTGCTCAACCGTGGGCAGGCCGAGGCCACGGTCTGGACTTGCGACTTCTCCTGCGACTACGTAAAAATCAACGCCGAGTATCGCTCGTGAGCAAGGAACTCGAACAAATCCTGCGGCGGCTCGATCAGATTCTGCCCCCGCCCCCGGCCGCGACCGACTGGGACGCGAGCATCGCGTTTCGCTGGCGCTCGAGCGCGCGACGCGGGACCCCGGGGTGGTTGCAGCCGGTGCGGCAGGTGCATCGCATTCGCCTCGCCGATCTCCGCGGCATCGATCGGCAGATCGCGCGCGTCGAGCAGAACACGCGCCAGTTCCTCGATGGCAGGCCGGCGAACAACGTGCTGCTCACCGGCGCGCGCGGCACCGGGAAGTCCTCCATCGTGAAGGGGCTCCTCAACAAGTACTCGAAGCAGGGGCTTCGCCTCATCGAAGTGGAGAAGAACGATCTCGTGGACCTGCCGCAGATCGTCGACCAGGTCTCGCCACGCCAGGAGCGCTTCCTGCTCTTTTGCGACGACCTCAGCTTCCACGGCGCCGAGGACGGCTATATCGCCCTCAAGGTCGCGCTGGACGGGTCGGTCTCCACCACCTCCGAGAACCTGCTCATCTACGCGACCTCGAACCGCCGCCATCTCATGCCGGAATACATGGCCGAGAACCTCGAGACCAAGTACATCGGCGACGAGATCCACCCGGGCGAGACCGTCGAGGAGAAGATCTCGCTGTCCGAGCGCTTCGGCCTCTGGATCAGCTTCTATCCCTTCGACCAGGACGAGTACCTCGAAATCGTGGCGCACTGGCTCAAGTGCTTCGGTGCTTCCGCGAGCGACAAGTCCCGGGAGGAAGCGCTGCAGTGGTCGTTGCAGCGCGGCTCGCGCAGCGGGCGGGTCGCCTACCAGTTCGCGCGCGACTGGGCGGGGCGGCACGCGAAGAAGAAGTGATCGAGGTCGCGGCGGCCGTCCTCCAGCGGCCGGATGGAAGCTTTCTTCTCGCCCAGCGCCCTGCCGGGAAGGTGTACGCCGGCTACTGGGAGTTTCCTGGAGGCAAGATCGAGCCGGGCGAAGCGCCAGCGCGCGCGCTCGCGCGCGAGCTGCACGAGGAGCTCGGCATCGACATCGCGGAAGCCTCCCCGTGGCTCACGCGCGTCTTCACCTATCCCCACGGCACGGTGCGCCTGCAATTCTTCAAGGTGTTCTCCTGGGCCAATGAGCCGCATCCGCGCGAGGACCAAGCGATCGCCTGGCAGAGCCTCGCCGCGCCCATGGCTGCGCCGATGCTGCCGGCCAATGCGCCGGTCGTCGCCTCGCTCGCCCTGCCCGAGGAGTACGCGATCACCGACGCGGCGCGGCGCGGCATCGCCCCGATGCTCGCGGCGCTCGAGCGCGCGCTGCGGTGCGGGTTGCGGCTCGTGCAGGTCCGCGAGCCCGGCATGGATGAAGAGAGTCGGCGACTTTTCACCGAGCAGGTGCTCGGCCTTGCTCACCGCTATGGCTGCCGCGTGCTCACCAAGCGGCCCTTCCCCGGCGCTGACGGCGTCCACCTGACGGCGGCCGACCTCATGGCGCTGAAGCAAAAGCCTGCGGGCCTCGTGGCCGCCTCGTGCCATACACGCGCGGAGCTGGAGCACGCCATGGCGCTCGAGCTCGATTTCGCGGTGCTCGGCCCGGTCAAGGACAAGGCGGCCATCGGGTGGGCGCGCTTCGCCGAACTCGTCGCGGGCTCGAGCATCCCGGTGTATGCCATCGGCGGCCTCGCACGCGGCGACTTGCCCCGTTCGCGGCACGCCGGCGCTCATGGCGTCGCTATGATTCGGGCGGCTTGGAGCTAGGGTCGTCTTCCACCGGCACGCGATAGCGTTCCGAGGCCCACAGCCCCAGATCGATCGTCCGGCAGCGCTCGCTGCAAAAGGGCCGCCAGCGGTTCGCCACAAGATAGTGGGACAAGGCCCCGCACCGCGGGCAGCGAATCTGCCTCACAGGTTGCAAAAGGTGAGCTCGAAGCCGACGTCCCAATCCGCCGTGCGTGGGCGCGGGTCCTCGCCGTTCTGCGCCATGAAGCGAATGTTGAGCACGTACTTGTTCGCGCTGATCTCGGGGACGCACGGCATGGAGGGATCGAGCCGCAGGCGCAGCATCTGGGCAGTCTTGCCGCCGAGCATCTGCTGGAACATGCCTTGCGGCGCGGCAAGCGCCTGGGGTCGCCCGCTCTCGCGCAGGATGCGCAGGATGATGGCTGAGCCGTCGCGCAGCGGGTAGAGCGGCCCGGTCCACGCCGCGAGCTGCCCGGTCCGGTCCGCGGCAGGCCGGTGCAGCCAGTAATGGTATGAGGGCAGGTCGAACTCGCACGCGCCTCCTGGAATTCCGGTGCGCTGCTTGATGGACATCAGCCAGTCGTTCTCCCGGAGGTACTGGCCGATCCGCCCTGTCATCGAGAACAGCGCCTGCGATGCCTGCTCGATATCGCGCAGCACGCCCGACAGTGCGTCCTCGGCGATCTCTGGGTTGTTCTTGAATGAAAGCAGCACCTGCTTCTGCCGCTCCAACTCCTGGAGAAGATCCGACTTGAGGTCCGCGCGGCTCGACACTTCCAAGATCTCGAAGAGCGTCAACAACGCCATGTGATGGTCGTGCGGGTCGGTCCGGGCGATGAAGTGCCGCGAGCGCTCGAACAGGTCCTCTAGGCGCAGCAGGGTGCGGATGCGCTCGTTAAGCGGATATTCGTACGTGATCACGGACGCGCTCGCGCCGGTCGCGGAGAGAAAGCTTGCCGGATTCTGAGCGATTTGCGCTTTGCGCACAACCTAGCCCTCGGCGGTTCTTTTCGACGCTGCGTACTTCGCGTGCAGCTCGGCCACCTGGCGGCGGAGCGAATCGAGCGTCCCGCTGTTGTCGATCACGTCATCCGCGGCAGATAGGCGCTCGGCCCGCGAGGCCTGGGCGCGCAGGATGGCGCGCACCTGCGCCTCGCTGAGCCCGCTGCGTGCTTGCACGCGGGCAAGCTGCGTCTCCTCCGGGCAGTCGATCACGAGCACCCGGTCCACCGCCCGGTGAGGGCCGGACTCGACCAGCAGGGGAATGACGTGCACGACGTAAGGTCCGACGGCCGCGGCAATCTCCCGCTCGGATTCCGCGCGGATCATCGGGTGGAGCAGCGACTCGAGCTGCCGCCGCGCCGCGGGATCGGCGAACACGCGCTCGCGCATCCTGTCTCGATTCATGGCGCCGGAGGGAAGAATGGCGTCGGCGCCGAAGGCTCGCCGGATCATCGCGACGGCGCCGCCGCCTCGGGCAGTCAGGCGATGAGCGATCACGTCCGTGTCGACGACGGTCGCTCCGAGCCGGGCGAACTCCTCGGCGGCCGCGCTCTTTCCGCTCCCGATCCCACCGGTCAGACCGACCACGAAGCGCCGCGCGGTCGTCAGAACCTCCCAGCGTACCAGCGCACGATCGGCGCGCCCCAGTATAGGGCCACGATCCCCGCGATGCCGATATAGGGCCCGAAGTGGAAGCGGAAGCTCGCGTCCCAGCGCCCCTTCGCCGCAAGCATCTGCAGCGCGCCGAAGGCGAGGCCGACCACCGAGGAAAGCAGGATCACGAGAGGCAGCATCTTCCAGCCGAGGAACGCCCCCACGGCGGAGAGCATCTTGAAGTCGCCGTAGCCCATGCCTTCCTTGCCGGTCGCAAGCTTGTAGGCCCAGTAGATCGCCCACAGGGACAGGTACCCCGCGAGGGCGCCCAGCACCGCGTCGCGCAGCGGCACAAACGCCGCGCCGAGGTTGAGGATGAGCCCGAGCCAGACGAGCGGCAGTGTCAGATCGTCGGGCAGCAACCCGGTCTCCTGATCGATGAAGGCGAGCGCAATGGTGAACCACACGAATAGCGCGGCGCCGACGGCGGCAAGCGTAGGGCCGAAATGCGACGCGGAGTACGCGGCACCGAGCGCCGCCAGCAGCTCGACCAAAGGATACTTCGCGCCGATGCGCGCTTGGCAGGCGGAGCACCGGCCGCGCAGCCACAGATAGCTGAGCACCGGGATGTTCTCCAGCGGCCGGAGCCGATGCCCGCACGCCGGGCAACTAGAGCGAGGCGCGATGAGGCTGTAGGGGACTTCCTTGGGTATCTCCTGGCCAGCGAGCGCCGCGCACTCAGCGTGCCACTCGCGCTCAAGCATCTTGGGCAGGCGATGGATGACGACGTTGAGGAACGACCCGACGCACAGCCCGGCGACGAGCGCGGCCCACGGGAAGACGGCTGGCTGGAGAAGCCAGCCCGGCCACGTCACCTCAGACGGCCCCGCCGATCTTGAAGATCGGCAGGTACATGGCGATCACCATGCCACCGATCAGCGTGCCGAGGACCACCATGATCATCGGCTCCATCAGCGACGACAGCGCCTCAACCGCGTCGTCCACCTCGGCCTCATAAAAGTCGGCTACTTTGCCCAGCATGGCGTCGAGCGCGCCGGTCTCCTCGCCGATCGACACCATCTGAACGACCATGGTCGGGAATACGCTGGCATTCTGCATTGCCGCCGTTAGCGCCGTGCCGGTCGACACCTCCTTCTGGATCTGCTTCGTCGCGGTCTGGTAGACGTAGTTGCCCGAGGCGCCGCCCACCGAGTCGAGCGCCTCGACGAGCGGTACGCCGGCAGCGAACATGGTCGAGAGCGTCCGGGTCCAGCGCGCGATGGTGGACTTACGGACGAGGTCACCGAAGACCGGCATGCGCAGCATCAGACGGTCCATGAAGATCTGCACCGGCACGGAGCGCTTCCAGGCCTCGAGGAAGCCCCAGATTGCGCCGCCGATCGCGGGGAAGATGACGTACCAGTTCGCCACGAACCAATCGGAGATCGCCATCACGAGGAGCGTCGGCGCCGGGAGGTCCGCGCCGAAGTTCGTGAATACCTCCTTGAAGGCCGGGATGACGAAGATCATGATCACGGCGGTGATGATGAAGGCGACCGCAATGATGGCCATGGGATAGAAGAGCGCGCTCTTGATCTTCGATTTGATGGCGAGAATTTTTTCCTTATAGGTGGCCAGCCGGTCAAGGAGGTTTTCCAGAATGCCTGCCTGCTCGCCGGCCTGCACGAGGTTGCAGAACAGCGAATCGAAGTAGAGCGGGTGCTTGCGAAAGGCAGTGGCGAGCGCCGAGCCGGTCTCGACTTCGGTCTTGATGTCCAGCAGCAGCTTGGCGACAGCGGGGTTGGCGGCCCCCTTCGCCACGATGTCGAAAGACTGCAGCAGCGGCACGCCGGCCTTCATCATCGTGGCGAGTTGCCGCGTGAACAGCGTGATGTCTTTATCGGTGACCTTGCCGCCTCGGCCAAGGCGCTGCTTCTTGACTCTGGTGACGAGGATGCCCTGCCGGCGCAGCGTCGCATTGACGATCGATTCGCCGCCGGCGCGCATCTCGCCGCGGAGGACCTTGCCGGCCTTGTCCTTGCCCTCCCAGACGTATGTCGCTTCTTTCGGCCCTTTGGCTGCTACCGCAGTCGCCATGGATCGACTTCCCTCCCGATGACCGCGCGATGATGCCCTTGAGGCCGCCGTTTGTAAAGCGTGAATATGTCGCGCTAAGCCTCTGAGGGCTCGGGGTTTTCGATCGCCTCGGCAGGCCGGAAGATGCGTACCGTTTTAATGGTTCTGCCTTGGGCGTGGACGATCTCCATTGGTACGGCGCCGATCTTGATCGACACGTCGGCCTCCGGGATGTCCTGCAGGTGCTCGACGATCAGGCCATTCAGGGTCTTGGGCCCCTGCGTGGGCAATGCAAGTCCCAACGCCCGGTTCACCTCGCGAACCGGCATGGCGCCCTCGGCGGTCGCCGTGCCGTCCTCATCCCACGCTAGCGGCGTGGCGGACGGTAAGGAGGTGGTGAACTTGCCGATGATTTCCTCGATGATGTCCTCCAGGGCCACGAGGCCCATCAGCTCGCCATACTCGTCGACCACCAGGGCGATGCGCTCGCGGTTCTCTTGGAAGTACTGCAACTGCGCGAGCACCGTCGTCGACGCCGGCACGTAATAGGGCTCGTCCAGCACCTCTTCGATCGTCGCCTCGCTCAGCACCCCGGCATGCAGCGGGCTAAGGATGCGGCGTAGGTGCAGCACGCCGGCCACCTCGCCCTCGTGGTTGCGGAACACTGGAAGGCGCATGTGGTGGCTGGTGGCGAGCTGGTGTGCGACCTTCTCCAGACCGTCCTCCAGCGTCACCGACTCGATCTTCGAACGCGGGATCATGATGTCCTGCACCGTGATATCCCCGAGCTCGAAGAGGTTGAGCAGGATCGACACGTGCTTCTTCGGCATGAACTTGGAGGATTCGAGGACGATGGTGCGGATCTCCTCCGGCGTCATTTCGGCATCGGCCTCCGCTCGGCCGCCAAAGAGCTTCAGCAAGGGCTTGAGAATCGCGTTCGTTGAGGCGGAAAGCAGGTGGACGAATGGGGCCGAAACCGTGGCAAGGCCCAGCATGGGGAACGCGGCCAGGCGCGCGATGCCGATGGCGTTGTGCTGGCCGAGCCGCTTGGGAACGAGCTCCCCGGCAACGATGGTGATGTAGGTTACGCCGATCACGACCAGCGCCGTGGCGGCGATTGCGGCGGTGCCGGGGTCGGTGGCGAACGTGCGCTGCATCCACTCGGCGAGCCCGGCGGAGAAGAGCGCGTCGCCGATGATGCCGTTTAGGATGCTGACCGAAGTGATGCCGATCTGGATGGTCGACAGGAAGCCCGTGGGGTCTTCCGCCAGGCGCAGCGCGGCGGCGGCGAGACGGTCGCCGCGGCCAGCGAGGCTGGCGAGGCGCGATTTGCGGGCGGTGAGCAGCGCGACCTCCGACATCGCCAAGAGGCCGTTCAACAGCACCAGGCCGAGAAGGACAAACACCTCCATCAGGCGCGCCGAAGCAGGACTTCCACCACGAATGCCGTGCCGACGTTGGCGAGCAGCACCAGCACAAACCCGGCGATGGTCCAGCGCAGGGCGGTTCGGCCGCGCCAGCCATAGACGTAGCGTCCCACGAGCAGGCAAGCGAACGTCGCCCACGACAGAAGCGCGAACACGGTCTCGTGGTTGAAGCGCAGTAGGTGGCCGAACATTGCGTCGGTTAGTGCCATCCCTGTGGCGAGCGTTAGCGTCAAGAAGACGAACGCGATGGCGATGACGCGAAACAGCGAGTGCTCGAGCGTGAGAAGCGGCGGCAGGTTGCCGGCGAAGCTGGTGTTGCGCTGGTGCAGACGGCGCTCGACCAGCGCCATCAGGGCCGCATGCAGCAGCGCGATGGTAAACAGGCTGTAGGCGATCATGGCGAGCGCCAGATGCACCTTGAACTCCGTGCCATGGACCGGGATGTTGCGCCCGGCGAACAGCGCGGGCAGGGGCGAGGCGATCGCCGCGAGCGGCAGGAGCAGCGGCTCGAAGCCTTCAAGGCTGTAGAACAGGCTCTCGACGAGGTACAGCGCTACGCCGAGCCACATCATCACGGACAGCGCCTGCGCGAAGCCGAAGCGTAGCTCGGGCGAGATGAAGATTCCGCGGTAGAGCAGCCAGCCGTGCAGCGCGAGGGGCGCCAAGATAGCGGCGCGCTCCCAGGCGCGAAGGCCGGGCGCCGCAGGCGCTCCCCGGCGCCGCCAGCGCGTGCTCCAGAAATGCCACGCCAGCCCCAAGTACATGGCCGAGACCATGGCGTGAATTACAATGTCCGGCACTTCCCCAGTTTAACCTAGCCGATGCTCGACAACCTCACGGCGCGGCTTGCCACCATCGTGAAGCACGTGCGTGGCGAGGCGCGCCTCACCGAAACCAACATCCAGGACGCCCTGCGCGAGGTGCGCGTTGCGCTGCTCGAGGCGGACGTCGCGCTTCCGGTCGTCAAGCACTTCATCGAGGCCGTGCGGACGAAGGCGCTCGGCGAGGAAGTGATCGGCAGCCTTACCCCCGGCCAGGCGCTCGTCGGCGTGGTGCATCGGGAGCTCGCTCACCTGATGGGCGAGTCGAGCGAGGGGTTGAACCTCGCCACGCAGCCGCCTGCGGTGATCCTGATGGCCGGCTTGCAGGGCTCGGGAAAGACGACTACTTGCGGCAAGCTCGCCTTGCACCTCAAGGGCCAGAAGAAGCGCGTCGCGCTCGTGTCGTGCGACGTCTATCGCCCGGCGGCGATCGAGCAGCTTAAGACGGTCGCGGGCCAGGCCGGCGCCGACTTCATCCAGTCGGCGATCGGCGAGGCGCCGCCGGTAATCGCCTCGCGCGCGCTCGAACAAGCGCGCACCCGGTACTGCGACGTGCTGATTGTCGATACCGCCGGCAGGCTCGCCATCGACGAGGAAATGATGAGAGAGATCGCTGCGCTGCACGCGCAGCTCAAGCCTATCGAGACGCTTTTTGTCGTCGACGCGATGCAGGGCCAGGACGCTGTCAACGTGGCGCGCTCGTTCAACGAGCGCCTGCCGCTGACGGGCGTCGTCCTCACTAAGCTCGACGGCGACGCGCGAGGCGGTGCTGCGCTCTCGGTGCGGCACGTCACCGGCAAGCCGATCAAGTTCGCCGGCGTCGGGGAGAAGCTTTCCGGCCTGGAGGCGTTCCATCCCGAGCGCATGGCGGCGCGCATTCTCGGCATGGGTGACATCCTCTCTCTGGTCGAGGAGGCGCACGCGAAGATCGACCTCGAAGAGGCGAAGCGCGTCGCGGAGAAGGTCAAGAAGGGTAAGGGATTCGACCTCGAGGATTTCCGCCAGCAACTCGGCCAGATGAAGAAGATGGGCGGCGTCGCATCGCTCCTCGATAAGCTGCCCGCGCAACTCGCCGGCCAGATCGACCCGGCAAAGCTCCAGGACGACAGGCAGCTGCGTCGGATAGAGGGCATCATCAACTCGATGACGCCGCAGGAGCGCGCCAACCCCGCGCTCCTCAAGGCCACGCGCAAGCGCCGCATCGCGGCGGGCGCCGGCGTTCCCGTGCAAGCGGTGAACCAGCTGCTCGCCCAGTTCGAGCAGATGCAGAAGATGATGAAGATGATGAAAGGCGGCAACCTGCAGCGCATGATGCGCGGCATGAGGGGCGTGCTGCCTGGAATGCGCTAAGCGGCTCCGGTGAGCAATGGCGCGGGAAAGCCTCCAAGATCGGAGGACGTGCGTCCGATCATGTTGAGCGACAGCCTTACGCCGCCTTGGGTCCCGCGCAGCGCCCATAGCCTTCCGCCTGCCCTGGGCCGATTCTGAAGTATAATCCGCGGTTTTTCGCGGTCAGCGGAGTATTCCCGAATGGTGGTGATTCGACTGCAGCGCGGCGGGGCCAACAAGCGGCCGTTCTACCACTTGGTGGCGGCCGATTCCAGGCGCGCGGCTGCCGGCAAGTTTCTCGAGCGTCTAGGGTTCTATGACCCCAAGGCGCCCCAGGGGCGCGAGGCGCTGCGCGTCAACATGGAGCGCGTGAAGCACTGGCAGGGCAAGGGGGCGCAGCTTTCGGATACGGCGGCCCGGCTCGTCCGGCGCTTTGCGAAGAAAACCGCCTGAGAGCCTGATCGCGATGGGCCGCGTCGCCGGGGCGTACGGCGTGCGCGGGTGGCTAAAGCTGGCGCCGGAGCGCGGCGTCAAGGAAACGCTGGCGCAGGCGGCGGTATGGTGGCTCGGCGGACGCGCGCACCGCGTTCTCGAGGCGAAGATTCACGGTGCCGCGGTGATCGGCCGTGCGGAGGGCATCGAGACGCGCGAGCAGGCGCGGTCATTGAAGGGCTCGGGGGTATCAATGCGGCGCGATGCACTGCCGGAGCCCGGGGCGGGACACTACTATCTCGCGGACTTGGTCGGCCTCGAGGTGGTGAACGAGCAGGGGCAAAGGTTGGGCGCCGTGACGCGGTTTTTCTCCAACGGCGCGCAGGACGTGATGGAGGTGGTGGGAGACGCGACGCGGCTGCTGCCGTGGGTGCCAGCGGTCGTGAAGGAAGTGGACCTCTCGGCGGGAACGATCCGCGTCGCGTGGGGAGGCGACTGGTGATCCGCTTCGACGTCGTGACGCTGTTTCCCGAGATGCTGGCAGCAGTCGCGACGAGCGGCATCACCGGACGCGCGCGCGAGGCGGGCTTGTGGCAGCTGGGGGCGTGGAATCCGCGCGATTTCACGACCGACAACTACCGGACGGTCGACGACAGGCCGTACGGCGGCGGGCCGGGGATGGTGATGCTGGCCGAGCCGCTTGCGAAGACGCTGGACGCGGTGCGTGCGGCGGGCGGCGGAAGGGTGTTGTACCTGTCTCCTCAGGGAAGGCGGCTCGACCACGCCGCGGTGGTCAGGCTGTCGGGGGAGTCGGCTCTGACGCTGCTCTGCGGGCGCTATGAGGGCGTCGACGAACGGTTGCTCGAGCGTCGGGTCGATGAGGAGCTCTCGATCGGCGATTTCGTACTCTCGGGCGGGGAGCTCGCGGCGATGGCGCTGATCGACGCGGTGGTGCGGCAGCTGCCGGGCGCGCTGGGTGGCGCGCTCTCTGTGGCCGACGAGTCGTTCGCGGCGGGGCTGCTCGAGTGCCCGCAGTACACCCGGCCGGAGATTTGGCCGGAAGGTGAGGCGGGCGCACGAGTGCCGCGGGTGCTGCTTTCCGGGCACCATGAGAATATTCGACGCTGGCGGCTGAAGCAGTCGCTGGGACGTACATGGCTCAGGCGCCCGGAGCTGCTCGCGGGGCGGGCGATGAGCGAAGAGGAAACGCGGTTGTTGTCGGAGTTCCAGAAGGAAACCAGAGGCTCAACATGAATTTGATCCAAGAGATCGAGCAGCAAGAGATCAAACGCTTGGCAAAAAACGTTCCGGACTTCTCCCCGGGCGACACCGTGGTGGTCAACGTCAACGTCGTCGAGGGCGAGCGAAAACGCGTGCAGGCCTTCGAGGGCATGGTGATCGCCAAGCGCAACCGTGGGCTCAACTCATCGTTCATCGTGCGCAAGATCTCCTCCGGCGAGGGCGTCGAGAGGACTTTCCAGACGTATTCGCCGCTCATCGCGTCGATCGAGGTGAAGCGCAAGGGCGACGTGCGCCGCGCCAAGCTCTATTACTTGCGCGGGCGCTCCGGCAAGTCGGCGCGGATTCGGGAGAAGACCGGGGAAGGCGGTGGGGAGCGCACCGCCGCCGCCGAAGGCGAAGCGCAGCAGGGTAAAGAAGCATAGCCCCCGGAAAAGAAGCATAGAATCAGGGGCCATGCGCAGAGAAGCCGCTGCCATCAGCCCGATCAGCGAGATCGTCGGCGCGATCCGCGCCGGCGAGATCGTGATCCTCGTGGACGACGAGGATCGCGAAAACGAGGGCGACCTGGTCTTCGCGGCGGAGTTCGTAACACCCGAGAAAGTCAACTTCCTCGCCCGCCACGGCCGAGGCCTGATCTGCATGCCGATTACCGACGAGCATGCGCAGCGCCTGGCCCTGCGGCCGATGGTTGAGCAGAACCGCTCGCGCCACGGCACCAACTTCACCGTTTCCATCGAAGCCGCCGAAGGCATCGCGACCGGTATTTCGGCGCACGACCGCGCGCTCACCATCAAGGTCGCCTGTGCGAAGGACGCCAAGCCCGAGGATATCGTGCAGCCCGGCCACGTGTTCCCGCTCGTCGCGCATCCGGGCGGCGTACTAGTGCGCGCCGGTCACACCGAAGCCTGCTGCGATCTCGCCCGCCTCGCCGGCCTTGCGCCGGCAGCGGTCCTCTGCGAGATCATGCGGGAGGACGGCACCATGGCGCGCCTGCCGGACCTCCTGGAGTTCGCCGCGACGCACAAGCTGAAGATCGGCACCATTGCCGACCTGATCGAGTACCGGAGCCGGAACGAATCGCTCGTGAGGCGGCTCGAGCAGCGCCCGGTCGACACGCCGTGGGGGCGCTTCGATCTCGTGTCCTACCGCGATCTCGCGCTCGGCTCCGTGCACTTCGCGCTCACGCTTGGCACGATCAGGTCCAGCGACGAGACCTTGGTGCGCGTGCACGAGCCGCTCTCGATCATGGACCTGCTTGACGCGGGCGCCGGAACGCATTCCTGGGCGGTCGGCGAGGCATTGGGCGCGATTCGCGACGCCGGAAGAGGGGTGATGGTGCTGATGAACTGTAACCAGGACGAGTCGCGCGCGCCCAAGGCCGGACGCGGCATCGACCTGCGCCTCTATGGTATCGGCGCCCAGATTCTGCGCGACCTCGGCGTCGGACGCATGCGTCTGATGGCCGCGCCGCGCAAGATGCCGAGCATGGCCGGGTTCGGGCTCGAAGTCACGGGATACCTGAGTCGCCCCGAGCAGTCACGATCTTAAGGCGCCATGCGCCTCGGCATCGTCGCCAGTCGCTTCAACGAAGAGATCGCCGCGCCGCTCCTCGAGCGCGCTCGCGCCGCGGCGCGCGCACGCGGCCTTGAGCCGACGATTGTGAGCGTTCCCGGGGCGCTCGAAATACCGCTCGCGCTGCAGTGGATGGCGCAGTCGGGCCGCTTCGACGCGCTGGTCGCCCTCGGCGCTGTGATTCGCGGCGAGACGCACCATTTCGAGGTGGTGGCGAACGAGTCGGCGAGGGCCGTGATGGACGTCGCGCTCGACTCGGGCGTGCCGGTCGCGAACGGCATCCTCACGACCGAGGACGAGGCCCAGGCGAAAGCGCGGCTCGGCAAGGCCGAGGAGGCGGTGGGCGCGGCCCTCGAGATGGCGAAGCTGAAGGCGAAGCTCCATGAAGAGCGCTAGGCGGCAGGCGCGCGAGGCCGCGCTGCAGGCGCTGTACGCCTGGCAGCTTTCGGGGAGCGATCCCCGCGAGCAGGCGCGCGGTCTGGAGGACGGACAAAGCGGCGACGCGGTGCTCTTGCAATCGATCGTATCCGGCGTGCCGCAGCGGGCCGCGGAGCTGGAAACGCTCATCGCGCCGCACCTCGATCGCGAGTTCTCCCGGCTCTCCCCCGTCGAGCGGGCCATCCTGTACATCGGCGCCTTCGAGCTCGCCGCCCATCCGCAGACCCCGTTCAAGGTCGTGCTCAACGAGGCGGTGGAGCTCGGCAAGAGCTTCGGCGCCGCCGAGGGCCACCGCTTCGTGAACGGCGTGCTCGAGAAGATCGCTGCGGCGTTGCGTCCCGACGAGGTCGCGCGCGGGCGCAAGATCGCCTGAGCGAGTTCGATCTCATCCGCCGCTACTTCGAGCGCGCTCCCGGGGGCGAGCCCTCGCCGCGGCAGGCGCTGGTCGGCATCGGCGACGACTGCGCGCTTCTGCGGCCGAACGCGGGGCTCGAGCTCGCCGTCACGACGGACATGCTGGTCGAGGGCCGCCATTTCCTTCCCGGCGCGGATGCCCGCGGGCTCGGCCACAAGTCGCTCGCGGTCAACCTCTCCGACCTCGCGGCCATGGGCGCCGCACCGCGGTTTGCGCTGCTCTGCCTGGGCATTCCCGCCGCCGATGAGGGCTGGCTCGAGGCATTCGCGGAGGGATTGTTCGCGCTCGCCAAGCGCTACGGCGTCGAGCTCGTCGGTGGCGACACCACCCGCTCGCCGGTGCGCACGATCGCCATCACGGCAATCGGCGAGGTGCCCGCTGGGGTGGCCTTGTTCCGCGGTGGCGCTCGGCCCGGGGACGACATCTGGGTTTCCGGCGAGCTGGGCGCGGCCTCGTTGGCGCTGGTACGTCCCGAGATCGCGTCGGCGTCGGCGCGGCTGCACACGCCTGAGCCGCGGGTCGAGCTCGGCGAGCGCCTGCGCGGCCTTGCGCACGCGGCGATCGATGTGTCGGACGGCCTCGCTGGCGACCTGAACCACATCCTCGAGCGCTCGCGCGTCGGGGCCGTCGTGGACTACGCCGAGTTGCCCCGCCCCGCCGGATTCCGGCAGCTCGACGATGCGCAGCTCGAGCAGGACTGCGTGCTCTCGGGCGGGGATGACTACGAGCTGCTCTTCACGGCAGCGGCCGATCGGCGAAGCGAGCTTGCTGCGCTTGCGGCGGAGCTCTCGCTGCCGCTCACGCGCATCGGGACGATTCAGGCGGGAGATCCGCGGCTTCTCGTGCTTGACGCGCAGGGGCGACCGATGTCCTACCGGCGCGGGTTCGACCACTTCGCGATCCCATGACTGCGCTGCGGCCCGGGGCGAGTTTCGCCTTCGCGCATCCCGCACACGCGGTGGCGTTCGGCTTCGGTGCCGGGCTCGCGCCCTTCGCGCCCGGCACGGCAGGAACCTTGGTCGCATGGCCGGTCGCAACGCTGCTCGTGGCGGCAATGCCGCCCGTCGCCGTCGTCGCGCTTGCCGCCGCGCTTTTCGCGCTCGGCGTCTGGTGCTGCGGCGTTACCGCCAGGCACCTCGGCGTCGCCGACCATCCGGGCATGGTATGGGACGAGATGGTGGCTTTCCTGCTGGTCCTTGCCATCGTGGGCGACACGATGACGTGGCAGGCAGCGGCGTTCGTGCTTTTCCGCTTCTTCGACATTGCCAAGCCGCCGCCCATCCGCTGGCTGGAGCGACGCCGCCGCGACGGGTTCGGCGTCATGATCGACGATCTGCTTGCCGCGGGCTACGCGCTGCTCGTACTTGCGCTCGCGAAGCGGCTGCTGGCGTGATGGAGGATCTTTCGCGCCGGGTCGGCGAGCAACTGAAGCGAGCCGGCGGGGTCCTCGTCACCGCCGAGTCGTGCACCGGGGGATGGGTGGCGCAGGCGGTCACGTCGATCGGGGGATCCTCCGAGTGGTTTGACCGCGGCTTCGTCGTCTACTCAAACGCCGCCAAGCGCGAGATGCTCGGTGTAAGCGAGCAGACGCTTGCGATTCACGGTGCGGTCAGCGAGGAGACTGCCCGCGAGATGGCGCGCGGGGCGCTCGAGCGCAGCCGCGGAACGCTCGCCCTAGCCGTGACCGGGATCGCCGGCCCGGGGGGCGGCAGCGCCGCGAAGCCTGTCGGGATGGTGTGCTTCGCTTGGGCCGGGAAGGCGGGCCGCGTGCGCAGCGAGACGCGCAGGCTCGAAGGCGACCGGGAGAGCGTACGCCGGCAGTCCGTGATCCGCGCCCTTGAAGGCGTCCTGGAAGCCCTTGCAGGCCGCTGACGCCGGCCCAAACATAGCGGCATGGCATCGATTCGTCCCGCCGCCGTCGCGGGCACGTTCTATCCCGGCGAGCCCCCGGCGCTCGACGCCGAGCTCGAGGAGTTGCTCGGCGACGTCGAGCATCACGAGCCGCGGCTGGGTTTTCCGAAGGTCCTCGTTGTGCCGCACGCCGGGTACCTCTACTCGGGCGGGGTCGCGGCGCGCGCCTACGATGAGCTCGCGCCGGCGCGCGGCATCGTGCGCCGCGTCGTGCTCCTCGGACCGGTGCACCGCGTGCCGGTTCGCGGGCTGGCCGTGCCGAGCGTCGAGTCCTTTGCCACGCCCCTCGGCCCGGTGCCGCTGGACCGCGAGGCGCTGAGCACGGCGAGCAATCTGCCCCAGGTCGTCACGAGCGACGCCGCGCACGCGCTCGAGCACTCGCTCGAGGTGCAGCTGCCGTTCCTCCAGAAGGTGCTCGGCGGCTTCTCGCTCGTGCCGTTCGCGGTCGGGACCGCGAGCGTGGCCGAGGTCGCCGAGGTGATCGAGCGGCTTTGGGGCGGGCCTGAGACGCTAATCGTCATCTCCACCGATCTCTCGCACTACCATTCCTACCAGGACGCGCGACGGATCGACGGCGTGACCCTCGATCGTATCCGCGGCTTTGCCACGGACATCGACCACGACGAGGCCTGCGGCGCGACGCCGCTGAACGGCATGCTCGCCCTGGCGCGGCGACGCGGCATGTCCATCCGCCTGCTCGCCGCCTGCAATTCGGGCGATACTGCGGGCGGGAAGGGCCGGGTCGTCGGCTACGGCGCGCTTGCCTTGCACGAGGCAGAAGGCGTATCGCGCGACGAGGCGGGGGGAACGCTGCTTTCGATCGCGCGCGACGCGATCGATTCCGGGCTCGAGCAGAAGCCGCCGGCCGATAGGCTCGAGCGCTGGCTTTTGCAGGCGGGGGCGAGCTTCGTCACGCTGACGCGCGCGGGCAACCTGCGAGGCTGCATCGGCAGCCTGCAGGCGCATCGCCCGCTCGGCGCCGATGTCGCCGCCAACGCGGCTGCCGCCGCGTTCCGGGACCCGCGCTTTACGCCGCTCGGGGCCGCCGAGTGGCCGCAATGCCGCGTGGAGGTCTCCCTGCTTTCCGCCCCCAAGCCCCTGCGCTTCGCCGACGAGGCGCACCTGATGGAGCAGCTGCGCCCGGGCGAGGACGGCATCATTCTCGAGGCCGAGGGCAAGCGCGCGACCTTCCTGCCGCAGGTCTGGGAGGACATCGCGGACAAGCGGGCGTTTATCGAGCATCTGATGCGCAAGGCCGGACTGCCCGCCGAAACGCGCCTGGTGCGCTGCCGGGTGTCCCGCTACCGAGTTGCCAAATGGAAAGAGTAGAAACTTCGCGTCCCGGCTGCTGGTGGCACGCGCTCCCCGACGGGCGCATTCAGTGCGACCTCTGTCCGCGCGACTGCCGTCTGCACGAGGGCCAGCGCGGCCTGTGCTTTGTGCGCAAGCGCGAGGGCGACGCGATGGTGTTGACGACCTACGGCCGCTCCTCCGGCTTCTGCGTCGACCCGGTCGAAAAGAAGCCGCTCAACCATTTCCATCCCGGCTCGAGCATCCTTTCCTTCGGCACCGCGGGCTGCAACCTCGCCTGCAAGTTCTGCCAGAACTGGGACATCTCGAAGTCGAGGGAGATGGACCGCCTACAGGACGAAGCGGCGCCCGAGGCGATTGCGCAGGCGGCGGTGCGGCTGGGGTGCAAGTCGGTGGCCTTCACCTACAACGACCCGGTGATCTTCGCCGAGTACGCGATGGACATCGCCGATGCTTGCCGCGAGCGGGGCGTAAAGACCGTCGCGGTCACCGCCGGGTATATCCACGCCGCGCCGCGCCGCGAGTTCTACGCGAAGATGGACGCAGCCAACGTCGACCTGAAGGCGTTCACCGACGATTTCTATTGGCGCATCTGCGGTGGGCGCCTGCAGCCGGTGCTCGATACGCTGGTCTATCTCGCCAAGCAGACGGAGGTCTGGACCGAAATCACGACGCTGCTCATCCCCGGGAGGAACGACTCGGACGAGGAGCTACGCGCCCAGTGTAAGTGGATCCGCTCGAATCTCGGCCCCGACGTGCCCCTGCATTTCACAGCGTTCCACCCCGATTGGAAGATGACCGACATCGGCCCGACGCCCGCAGCGACGCTGACACGGGCGCGCGAGATCGCCCAGCTCGCGGGACTCAACTACGTGTATACCGGCAACGTGCACGACAAGGCGGGCGGCTCGACGTATTGCCCGGCGTGCGAGAAGGCCGTCATCGTGCGCGACTGGCATCGCATCGAGGGCTACCACCTGGACGAGCAGGGCGGCTGCGCGTTCTGTGGCACGCGCTTGGCGGGCCGCTTCGGACGCTTCGAGCGTCCCTTCGGCCCGCGCCGCATTCCCGTGCGCATCGCGGCCTGAACGGGCTATGATGCGCTCGGGAGACGAGAGAAGTTGAAAGCTGTTCGCGGGATCATCGTGCTTATGCTGCTTTCGGCATGCGCGCCGCAGAGCAAGGTCGCCGTGCCGCCTAAGGCGGACTTGCCGAGCCCGCCGTCGCCACCCGCCGTCGCCGCACCCGTCCCGCGGCCCCTCCCGTTACCGGCACCCGCCGATGCCTCGGCTTACCGGGCGCTGGTCGCAAGCGAGATTTGGCGGCGCAGTACCGAGGTCTACGCCGATCCGGTTCCAGAGATGCTGAAGTCGATCGTGATCCTCGAGATCAGCATTGACCGCGTGGGTAACCCGATCGACGTGTCAATATACCGCTCGAACGGCTTCAAGCATCTCGAATTGCGCGCGCTGGAGAGCGTGGTGCGCGCCGCGCCTTTCCCGGCCCCGGCGGAAGGCGTCCTCGACGGCCCCGGATCGGTCACGTTCCTCGAGACCTTCCTCTTCCGGGCCGATGACCGCTTCCAGCTCCACAGCCTGGTGAAGCCGGTCGCGCTGAGCGCCGCGCGCCGCTAGTCCTTCGCGAGCAGGTGCATCAGGCTGGAGGTGTCCCAGCGCCGGCCGCCGCGCGCCTGGATGTGGGCGTAGAACTGGTCAACTAACGCCGTGACCGGCAGGCGCGCCCCGTTCCTCTTGGCTTCCTCGAGGCACATACCCAGGTCCTTGCGCATCCAGTCCACCGCGAAGCCGAAGCCGTCGAACTGCACCTCGTTCATCTGCTTCCAGCGGTTCTCCATCTGCCAGGACTGCGCTGCACCCTTCGATATGACCGAGATGACTTTCTCGACATCGAGGTTGGACCGTTTCGCGAAAGTGAGGGCCTCGGCCAGGCCCTGCACCAAGCCGGCGATGCAGATCTGGTTGACCATCTTGGTGAGCTGGCCGGCGCCCGGCGCGCCGATCAGCGCAGCCATCTTCGCGTACACATCGATCATCGGCTTCGCTTTCGCGAAGACGGCATCCTCGCCACCGCACATGATGCCGAGCTGGGCGTTTTGCGCCCCTGCCTGGCCGCCCGACACCGGCGCGTCGATGAAGCCGATGCCGCGCTCCTTCGCTTTGCCATGAATCTCTCTGGCAACGCTGGCGGACGCGGTGGTGTGATCTACCAGGATCGCGCCGGTCTTCATACCAGCGAGCGCGCCATTGTCACCGTACACCACCGAGCGCACGTCGTCGTCATTCCCGACGCACATCATGACGAAATCGCAATCCTTGGCCGCCTCGCGCGGCGTGTCCGCGTGCTTGCCGCCGTACTCTTTCGCCCACTGCTGCGCCTTGAAGGCCGTGCGATTGTAGACCGTCACGTTGTGGCCGCCCTTCTTGAGAAGGTGGCCCGCCATCGGGTAGCCCATGACGCCGAGGCCGAGGAATGCAACTTTCGCCATCGCGTTGTCTCCTAAGGACTTTTGAGGGAATTGACAGGGCCAGGTCAACCAGCCCACAATACTGAGCGTTTATACAGTATCCGGTGTTGGCCCAGAGCCCTGCTAAATGCGCCTGCCGCAGATGCCAACTTAGAAAAGAGGTACAGCAATGGATGACAGCAAGTCTAAGGCATTAGCAGCCGCCCTGTCGCAGATCGAGAAGCAGTTCGGCAAGGGCTCGATCATGAAGATGGACGCCGAGGCGGCCAAGGATGTGCAGGTAGTATCCACCGGCTCGCTCGGCCTGGACCTCGCGCTTGGCGTCGGTGGCCTGCCGCGCGGCCGCGTGGTCGAGATCTACGGCCCCGAGTCCTCCGGCAAGACCACGCTCACGCTGCAGGTCATCGCCGAGATGCAGAAGGCGGGCGGCACCGCCGCCTTCATCGACGCGGAGAACGCGCTCGACATCGGCTACGCGGCCAAGCTCGGCGTGAAGACCGAGGACCTCCTCATCTCGCAGCCCGACACCGGCGAGCAGGCGCTCGAGATCGCCGACATGCTCGTGCGCTCTGGTGCCGTCGACGTGATCGTGGTCGACTCGGTCGCCGCGCTCACCCCCAAGGCCGAGATCGAGGGCGAGATGGGCGAGCCGCAGATGGGGCTGCAGGCACGTCTCATGAGCCAAGCGCTGCGCAAGCTTACTGCGAACATCAAGCGCACCAACACACTCGTGATCTTCATCAACCAGATCCGCATGAAGATCGGCGTAATGTTCGGCAATCCCGAGACCACCACCGGTGGCAACGCGCTCAAATTCTACGCGTCAGTCCGCATGGACATCCGGCGCATCGGCTCCATCAAGAAAGGCGATGAGGTGATCGGCTCCGAGACGCGCGTCAAGGTGGTGAAGAACAAGGTTGCTCCGCCCTTTAGGCAGGCCGAGTTCGACATCCTGTACGGCGAAGGCATTTCGCGCGAAGGCGAGGTGCTTGAGACCGGTGTCAACCTTGGCGTGCTCGAGAAGTCGGGCGCCTGGTACATCTACAACGGCGACCGCCTCGGCCAGGGCAAAGACAACGCACGGGACTTCCTAAAGGAGAACCTGGCGCTCGCCCGCGAGATCGAGGACCGCATCCGCGAGAAGGCGGGCGTCGCGGTCGCAGCCAGGCCCGTCGAGGACAAGCCCGACGACAAGAAGGTTGAGCAGCTCCCCACGAGAAAGCGCGGCGGCGCTTAAAGCGCGCGCGCTGCGGCTCCTGGCGAGGCGGGAGCATTCGCGCGACGAGCTTGCGCGCAGGCTCTCGCCTTACGCGGAATCGGCCGAAAGCCTTCGAGGCCTGTTGCGCGAGCTCGAGGGCGGAGGGCAACTTTCCAACGAGCGCTTTGCGGAGAGTCGCGCCCGCGTGCTCGCGCGCAAGTATGGTCCCGCGCGCATCCGCCAGGACTTGAGGGCAAAGGGCGTTGCTGCGGACGTGGTCGCCGTGGTGATCGGCACAGACGAACTCGAGCGCGCCAGAGGCATCCTTGCCCGGCGCTACCGGACTGCGCCCCGGAGCCGCGAAGAGCGCGCCCGCCGCGCGCGCTTTCTCCATGGCCGGGGCTTCTCCGCCGACATCATTCATCGACTGCTGCTGCGGGAAGAGCAGTAGTCCGCACTGTCTGTCATCCGCCGACACTGTACGTGCGTTCACTACAAGGGGGATATGCCCCGGAGAGGAGGTGGATGACATGGAACAAGTACAGGCATTGGCGGTGGTTCGCTCACTAGCGAACGGCGTGGACCCGGAAAGCGGGGAAGTGTTCCCGTGTCAAGAGTGAACCAGTTCTGTGTAGTGCACGGCTAGGGCACGGTAAAGCGGTTCCAACGCCCTTTCACGGGGACGCCACAAAAATCAGGTCAATACCCCATTCGTTACCCCTAACCCTCTAAGTCGGCACGTTGCGCCGCATGGCTGGGAAGGGACGGCACTGGCCCGCTTAACGCAAGCCTACGAGTGCCGCGGTTGCAGCACGACGTTTCGCGAGCGCGAGCGCTTCACCAAGCATCGTCGGGTTGTCATGGGGCAAGGCAGAGAAGGACTCCGCCGGTTCCACGGCCAAGGCAACCATGAAGAGGTCTTCAAGGTACGCACGGGGGATAGACGTTGGGAAGTACTTGCCTCCTTAGTCCCTCCTGGCGGTCTCTACTCGAGTTGATTGGCGTAACGTGTTAACGGGTGGCAAACGAGTGTGTACCTAAGGGAGATCTGAAGGGTCGCGCTCGCCGCCAAAGCGCCGAGCCGTCATCTTCGCCCAAAACCGCGCTGTGCCACGTAAGTGGTTGAGAGATTAAATGCTTGTCTCGTGAGCGCGGCAGACCATACCCGCACTTGTACCTCGGGCGCCGCTCGGTCAACCGTTACGCTCTCGTTTTCGGACTTCGCGCGCCCGCTTCGGTCGCACGTTCGCGGGCGCGCCATTCCCAAGGAGGGCCCGGGTTCGCGTCCGACCAGAGGCCGACCCGATGTTGCCGTGCCGCGGCTCCGACAGAGTAGAGGGGGAAATTGGGTATCGGACTTCCATGCTCTTCATCCCCTTCGAAGGAGGGGCCTAGCGGCCGTGCGCGAGTTCCTCAAGGGCGGCGGGCCGGGTGACGATGAGGCTGCGCTTGCGGTTGACGAGCAGGCCCCGCTCGCGCAGCTCGTGCAGGGTCGAGTTTGTGAACTGGCGCGAGACCCCCGTGATCGCCGCTAGGTTCTCGTTCGTGAGGTTGAGGTCGATGAGCGTACCCTGCTCGCAGGCAGTGCCAAAGCGCTCTGGAAGCGCGCACAGGACGGCGCAGATGCGCTCGAAAACCGACTGGGTCTCGAGCGTCACGGCGAGCGGCGACACCCAGCGCAGCCGTATGGGCATGGCGCGGATGATGGCCAGGGCGAGCTCCGGGAACCGCCGCACCAGGTTGTTGAAGCGCTCGAACAACAGGCTGTAGATCACGCAGGGCTCGAGGCAGCGCACGGTCATCTGGCGCGTGGTCGACTCGCCCATGTCGCCCGCGCCGATCAGGTCCCCCGCGCACCAGAAGCCGGTGGTGCCCGTCCTGCCGTTGCGGCTCTGGTAGTACGACATGGCCTTGCCGGAGAAGAAGTGTTTGAGCTTAGTATCACCATCCTCCAGCCCATAGTCACTCGACACCACGTGGGAGCACACCTTGGGGGAAGACTTTCCCGGCTGCCCGTATGTGGGGCCGGTAAGGTCAGGGATGCGGCGCGTTGATGGGGACGCCGTGCTTCTGGAAAAACTCCGCCATAGACCGTACCAAGGTCGGGATGCAGTTCGCGTTAAAGAAGTAGCAAATCTCCCAAAGGTCTTGCTGCGTCAGCGTGATCTGCTCGCCGGTCTTGAAGACCTTCTCTCGCTCGACCTGCTTGCCTTCGATGGACATGGGTTCGGTAGTGACCTTCCCGATGAGGGTGCGCGGCGGGACGATCTGGCCGGTCTCCTCGCCGCGCGCGTACACCTCCAACGTGAGCCAGCGCAGACGGAGTTCACCGTTTGCGTCGGCGTTCTGCGGTGTCACCACGCCGACCCCGTGCGTGAGGCAGTTCCGGGCCTTGTAGAGGGAGGAGATGTATTCCGGCTTGTCCGGTGCCATCCCAAAGCGATCCGCCAACATGGCGAGCTTCGCAGGGACTCCGGGCGTGCGATGGAAGTTGGCGTGCAGCTTCTTCGGATCGCCCAGCGCGGACTCAAGACCGCGACTATGGAGCACGACCAGCCCGGCGCGATGCACGTGATCCACGAACAGGGCGTAATGCTCAAGAAGTTCCCGGAGTCCGCAGCCGGCAATCCAGATCGCAAACTCCGCCTTGAACCGCTCTACCACGTGCTGTGGCGCATCGCGTGGAACGAAGTCCATCGGCAAGCCGACTTCTCCCGGCAGCACGGGCAGCTTGCTCAGTTCGTAGTCGTTGAAGTCCGGCCTCGCAGCGGCGTGCAGGCCAAGACCCATGAAGACGGCAGCGCGGCGAACACCGACACGTGCGATACCCACCATGCGGTCAACGTCGAGGTGGACCTGCTCGGGCTTTTCGGTATCGCCGGTATCGGCCAGGTAGGCCTCGGGTTAGTAGGCGACGCGGAAGTTGCGGTCGCCGTTTTGCTTGCGAACTGACTGACGGATTGCGTTCCACACCGAGGCGACGTGCGTGGGCCCCGTGGACTCACCCTTACGTTTGAGGAGCAAGGTGACAATCTCGCGTTGACGGTCCTCGTTCTTCACCAAGTGGCACATCAGGGCCACGTTCGAGTCTGTGGCGAAGTCCCGAAGGCTCCGGTGCAGCCGGTCAATCGCCTCCTCGGTACGCTGCAACTGGTCGAGTGCAGCGCGCCATTTCTTGAGCAGTGCGAGCTTCTGGTCAGGACGCAGGTCCGCTTCCTTACGTGCAGCCTCGGCCTCGCTTAGTGCCAACGACAGCACCGGGATGGGTTTCCCATCACAAACGCTCAGTCCGAGAATGGCCCCGACCTCGCGGCGCTCCCACCGGGTGATGGTCTTTTCCTTGCCGTTTTCCTTTTCCACCTCGACGTACTGGACCTCGACCTCGATCCGGGATCGGTCGCCGCTGGCCTTGTGTAGGTCGCGCAACTGCCACATCACCTCGGCCGGAAGTGAATCCGTCCAGAACTTCACCTCGCCCCGATACTCGGTCAGGCGGACGCGAGCTTGCAGGATTCGCGCGCCTATCGCATCTCGGTCCTTGAGAAGGTCGGAGAGAGCGGTGAGGTTCTCGTGGACCGCGATTTCTTGGTTGAGCCGATTGCGCTCGGCCCTGAATACGTCGTTCGCATTGAAGTGCTTGTTGGCGCAGGTGCCACCGATGAGGCACTTGAGGCCATCCTTGCGGCGAGCCAGCCAACCCTTGCGATGCGGCTGGTTGCACTTGCTGCCGTCCTTCTCAAGCTGGCAGAAGAGCATTTCCTTCATGCGCGTTTCGGCGAGAAGGGCGCTGAATTGCTCGATAGGGAGGCTGCAATCGGGATCGAACTGCGGATGGTGCTGCTGGAGCGTCGGGAGATCGTTGTACCAAAGCGCCGTGATGTGCTTCGTCTCTGCGACGTCCATTCGCCTCCCTTGGGCGAGTACTGTACGAACGTCCAGTATACCGCACCGCGCGCATTTTTCGGACAGCGAAATTGCTTGACCACCGGCCTTGACCCCCGCGAGGCAAAAAAGCCTTACGGATCAAGGTGACGGTTGAGTTGGTGGAGGGAATCGATTTCCGGCTGCTCTGGGATGATTTTGGACGGCCTTAGAACGGCAGCGATCGATACCCCCAGTCAATCGCTGATGCAGAGCGCGGGGCTCAAAACGTCTAGAGCATGCTGTCCGAAATCGCTACGGCTTTTTGTGCGGCCATCCCTTGCCTTCCAGAGCAGCGGTGGCGGCCTACCTGCCGACGAGCCGCACTCAATTATGGCGGCAGTTTGTGCATGTAGCTTCGCGCGACGCGCGCTGTTTCCCCGATCCTCGCGCAATCCGTGGGTCCGTTCGCGTCTTTCGTCGGTGTTCGCCACACGCTCAGAGTTGGACTTTGTGACCGGCTCCGACTTTTCGGCACCGAGAACCGACCGAGCGAAGTTTCTCAAGCCACGTGCTAACTGACGTGCAATTTCGTGCACGTTGCTTTATTTTTTTTCTGTGATATGGTCGGGCACATCATGGCGCGCTTCCACAACGCTGCTCTTTCGCCAAACAGCACCGCTCTCGCGGTGACGGCGCGCGCGCTTCCAACTCCAGGCACCCTCGCCTTTCTTGGCTAGCCCGGTAGCGGCCTAGCGCCGGCTTACCGGGATCCCGTCCCACTCAGTAGCGGACCGCTCGCGCGTTTGCGCGGCTGCGGAGCGCTTTCGCTTTTTTTCTCGATTTTCTTGGAATCGGTAATGCGCAATGTTGATGTTTCGCGAGGTGCAGGCCTCGCCGACAGCTTGCTCTTCGCCTGCCGGTTCTCGACATACTTCTCGGCGGCGGGCTTGCTTTGTTCGCTGTGTCGGCGGTGGCCGGCGCGGGAAGGCGATAGCCGACGAGTTTATTCACGTTCTTATTTCTATCGGAGGCAATGATGATGGCCACGTATCACGAATTGATTCTTTCGGCGAGCGATGCGGAAGTGCTCGCGCTCATGCTCGGCGAGCGGCGGCGGCAGCACGCGCTCGAAGCCGCGGCCGCCGGTGCGCTCGCGGACCTGCTGGTGGAGGCGCGACTGGTGCCGCACGAAGAGCTCCCGGCGGATCGCGTTGCGATGAACTCGAAGGTGACGTATCGGGAAGAGCCGGGCCGCACGCGCCGTTCCGTGGTCCTGGTTCACCCGATCGAGGCGGACGTTGCGCGCGGCCGCATTTCGGTGCTGTCGCCGATCGGGCTGGCGCTGCTCGGCCGCATGGTGGGCTCGGTCGTTACGGTCGACGTTCCCGGCGCGAAGGTCCTCACTGTTCGCATCCTGGATGCGACTCGCAACCACGAGCTTCGCGCGGCCTAGGAGCGACGACATGTACAGGGATCTGCCGATCGAGCAGCTCGTGCGGCGCAAGGGAATGGCGTTTCGAGTTCGCCATCGTGACCCCGGGACCCGGGCGGAAAGGCTGCCTGATGGACGTGCTTTGGTCGCACAGGCTGATCACTCGCTGCTGACACTGCTCGGCCCGCACGCGGACCTGCAGCGCGAGCTGGAGCGCGCGATCGTGGTGTCGTCAGAAGCGATGCCGCCGGATGTGGTCACGATGAACTCCACGGTCGTCTACACCGGTGAAACGGCAGGCGTGCGGCGCATGGTCAGGATCGTGTACCCGCGTGCTACTGACGCGGCGCACGGCCTGATCTCGGTGCTGTCGCCGATTGGCACGGCACTGCTCGGCTTGTCGGTTGGACAATCGATCGAATGGGACTTCCCCGGCGGCAGCCGTCGAACGCTGCGGGTGGACAAGCTCGTTTATCAGCCGGAGCGAAACCTGCGGCCGGCGCAAGCGATTGAATTTACTGAATGGAGGTAACCATGCCCAAGTACTACGAACTCGTCGAATCCCGGCGCGACCGCGCCCGCAGGATCCATCACGCCGATCACGCGCGCCCCCATAGGAGCCGCGACGCCGATCATTGGTTTCCAGCGATCGCAGGCGGCATCCTGGTGGCGGTGCCGGTGGCCGCCTGCCTGTATCGCGGCTCGCTGGGCTGGGTGGAGGTCGTCGTTGCCGTCATGGGCTTCGCATCGCTCGCAACAGCTGTGCAGGGCTTTGTGCGCGACTCGACGGCGGAGCGTGTGTGATGAGGTTGCGAAGCGACGGCTTGGCGGCTGCGGCCCTGCTCGGTCTGCCGGTGATGGAGCTGCTCGAGGGCCTGGAGTTTGCGAACTGGGCGGCTGCGCTCATAGCCGGGCTCGGCGTTGTGCTGCTCGCCTGGGTGTTGCGTCCCCGATGAGGTCCCGCCTTCAGGAATCCGAGCGCTGCGTGCGAGCGCGAGGGCTCGCGGCAGGACGGTTGTTAGCCACACACGACGAGGTTCGTACGCAGGCTGTGCTCCGGCTGGTAAATGACTTGCTCGACCCTCAAGACGTCAGCGGGTGGCTTGCCAAGGGAGTTGCACGCCGAGGGGTTCGAGCGCCGAGATCTCGCCTCTTGCCGGGTCGGCGTCGCCGGGAAAGACGTCGCGAATTACCCGGCGCTCGCCGCTCATCTCATCGTGCAAGACAATTTGCGTATTCATCGTGACGACGTCGCGCGGTATCTCGTCCGATGTGACGACCCTGGCGGTCTTGAGCAGGGTCTGCAGCGGCGCATAAGGCTCGAGCAGCGACAGATTGGCGAAATCCGCGGCCGTAACCATTACCGATTCGGAGTTGCCACTTTCCCGATTCCTTTCCACAAACCCTCCGACAAGGTGCCCGTCAATTGAACGCGCAAGTTCTATGTCGAAAATCAGCGCTCACCGGTTTCCTTCCGCGTGATGTCATACAAAAGGGCCTCGAGCTGCGGGCCGATGCGGCGCAGTTCCTCGCGGTGAACTTCCGCGAGCTTTTCCAGGACGCGATCGCCCTTGGAGGTAAGGCGGAGGTGAACCTTGCGCCCGTCCTCCGCCGAGGGCTCGCGCGCCAGCAGGCCTTGCGCCGTAAGCCGATCGACCAGGCCGACAGCGCTGTTGTGCCGGATGAGCAGGTGTTGCGCAAGGTCGTTGATGGTGACGTGGCCGTCGGCAGTGGCGCACACCGCGAGCAGCGCCTGGTAATGCTGCGCGGTCAAGCCGACCTTCTCGGCCGCTGCTTCGCTGAAACGCAGAAAGCTGCGCAGCGCGTAGCGGAAAGAGGCGAGCTGCCGGTACTCGGCTGCGTCGAGGTGGGCGGAGCGGCGCCGCTTCTGTTGACTCATGAGCCGGCCTGGTAGGCCGCTTATAGGTGATCTCAGCATACTTGACAATCTATCGTATCACGATGTATATATATCGTACTACGATATGGTAACTCAAAAGGACGCCAGGGTGCGCATCGAACTGCCGAATCTGCCATACCCCTCCAACGCGCTCGAACCCTGGATCTCGGCGACGACTGTTGAGATCCACCACGGCAAGCACCATCGCGCGTATGTCGACAAGGCGAACGAGCTGATCGGCGAAGGCCGCGGTTCGCTGGAGGAAATCATCGTCCGCACCGCGGGCGACCCGGCAAAGAAGGTCCTGTTCAACAACGCCGCCCAGGCTTGGAATCATGCGTTCTACTGGCGCTCGCTGCGCCCGCGGAGCGGCGCTGCGCCGCGCGAGCTTTCGAAATTGGCCGAGGCGCTCAAGACAGCGGCGATCGGGCACTTCGGCAGCGGCTGGGCCTGGCTGGTGCACGATGGCGTTGGACTGAAGGTGATCACGACCTCGAACGCGGATACGCCGATCGCGCATGGGCTCACGCCGCTGCTCGCAATCGACGTGTGGGAGCATGCCTACTACCTCGACTACCAGGAGCGCCGCGCGGCCCATATCGGCGCGGTCGTAGACAACCTGCTCAACTGGGAGTTTGCCGAATGCCCGACGACCTGATTCTTTCCGTCCCCGACGACTTCCAGGGGCGCGCTTGGCGACAGCTACTTCGGCCTCTTGGTATCCGGTCGTCATTGCCTTGATGACGGTCGTGATTGGCGCGTTCTTCGTGCCGGAGACCTACAAGCGCGACATCTTCAAGGCGTGAAACGGAGACATTCCATGAAAGCCAGCGACATCATGAGTTCACCTGCGATTACAGTGGGACCGCAGACGCCGATATCGGACATCGCCGCGCTACTTTCCGGGCATCGCATCAGCGCCGTTCCCGTGGTGGAGCACACCCGGCTCGTCGGGATTGTCAGCGAAGCCGATCTGCTGCACCGGCACGAGATCAGCACCGATCGCACGATGCCTGCCGGACCTGGCTGGCTGCGGTTGTTCAACGCCGACTCGTCCGCCGCCGAATACACCAGGTCGCATGCCGTCCACGCACGCGACATCATGACGCGGAAGGTCGTCTCGATCGCGGCGGACGCAGCCGTCGGCGAAATCGTCGCACTGCTGGAGAGGCGCAAGGTCAAGCGCTTGCCCGTCCTGCGCGGCCACGAGCTCGTCGGCATCGTGAGCCGGGCCGACGTAGTCCGTGCGCTGGCAGCAACGGCACGCTCGGTCACGACCGCGCACCCGGGCGACGACGAAGCGATTCAGGCGCGGCTTGTCGCGGAGCTGGAACGTCAGCCGTGGTGGTCGCTTTATTCGAGCGTCCTCGTCACCGGCGGCGTAGTTCATTACCGGGGAATCATCGATTCGTACGACCAGCGGGACGCGGCGCGCGTGGCGGCGGAAAACGTGCCCGGCGTGCGCGGGGTCGAGGATCACCGCTTCACGATGTACGACATTCCATCGATGGTATGAGCACTTCCGTCACACGCGCATACACCGCAGCCGCGCGGGCGCAGGATGTCCCTGGTACGGAACCGATGCCGCAGGAGGAATTCGGGCGCTTCCTGAACCTGCTGCTCGGGGCGGAACGCGCGGGCGCCAGATTGCTCGCCGCCTATCTCGACGAGCTGCCGCCCGGGACGGCCGAGTGGGTCGGGCTGCACGCGGTGCAGCGCGACGAGGCGCGCAACTGCGCGGTGCTGATCCACTATTTGCTCGAGGCGGACCTCACGCCGAGCATGGCGACCGGAGAGTTCTACCGCAAGGGACTCGAGATCCGGAGCTGGAGCGAGCGCCTCGAGTTCCTCAATCGCGGCCAGGGCTGGATGGCCAGGCACATCGCGGAGGCTTTGCCGCGCATCCCGGCGTCTGCCGCCAAAAGCGCATTGCGGGACATGCACAAGTCGCACCTCGCCAACATCGCCCTCTGCGAGCAGCTGCTGGCCTAACTGAACCTATCTTGGAGGAAGTATGCAAACTCAGACTGTCCTTACCTCAAGCGAGCGACCGACCGACACCGAACTCATCGCGAGTATATTGTCCGGAGACATGCGTGCGCTGGAGGCGCTGATGCGCCTGCATAACCGCACGCTTTACAGAACCGCACGCGCCATATTGCGCGACGACGCGGAGGCCGAAGACGCCGTCCAGGAAACCTATCTCCAGGCGTACCGAAAACTGGGCACGTTCCGCGGCGAGTCGAAGCTCTCGACCTGGCTGGTGCGGATCACTGCGAACGAGGCGTTGATGCGCCGCCGCCGCAATCCCAGGCCCGTCGAAGCCGTAGAGCAGGAAGCGGTCTCCGACGCCCCCGGTCCGGAAGATGATGCAGAGCGCGCCGAAATGCGCCGGCTGCTCGAAGCGCGTATCGACGCTTTGCCTGATCCATATCGTGCAGTCTTCGTACTGCGCGCGGTGGAAGAGCTCAGCGTCGAGGAAACCGCAGCCGCGCTCGCAATTCCGCATGCCACCGTGCGCTCGCGCTACTTCAGGGCGCGCGGCCTCATGCGCACGTGGATGGCGGGCTATATCAGTACGCCGCTCGACGACGCCTTTGCATTCGCGGGCGCGCGCTGCGACCGCATCGTGCGCAAAGTTCTCCTCATAGTGGTGACCGCCTTTGCCGCCGCAAGCCTCTCGGCGTGCAGCGAAAGGTCGCCGCGTCCGGTCCCCGAGGGCGAACACGCTTACAACAGCGAACACGGCGACAGCCCGCTGCGCGAGCGAACGCTGAAGCAGGGTGAGTCCGGCCGCATGAGCTATTGAGCGGTACTACATTCGGAGCCTGAGATGACGATGCTTCCGGCCGAAGGCGCCTGCATTGTCAGGCCGCAGAGCTCGCCACCTGCCAGCGTTCTCGAAAAGGTCCTCAGGGGTCTTTCCGTTTTCACCATGCTCATGACGGTGCCGCAGGTCTTTACGATCTGGGTCGGCCGTGACGCCGGCGGCATCTCTCTTGTCTCCTGGGTTTCCTATCTGGTCGCCGCATGCCTGTGGTTCGTCTATGGGATCCAAAAACGCGACAAGACGATTTACCTTGCCTGCGTCGGCTGGGTTGTGCTCGACGCCGCCATTGTAGTTGGCGTCATTGTTCATCGCTGAGTTGCATCGGGCCGAAGCCGCCTGGCACACGCTCGCCGTCGAGGAGACGGCGCAGCGCCTGCGGATCGACGTCGCGCAGGGCCTGAGCCGCGCCGAGGCGGCGAGGAGATACGAGCAGGGCGGTCCCAACGCTCTGCCTGCGGTCAAGGCGCGCTCCGGCGTTTCGATCCTCCTGCACCAGTTCCGCAGCCTCATCGTGCTGCTGCTTCTCGCGGCCGGCGGCGTGGCCCTGGCGCTGGGGGAGAGCGTCGAAGCGGCGGCTATCCTGGTCGTCATCGTCCTGAACGCCGTCATCGGCTTCCTCACCGAATGGAAGGCAGAGGCGGCGCTGGATGCGCTGCGCAAGCAGACCGTGGCTTTGGCCCACGTGCTTCGCGAGGGCGAGGAACGCCAGATTCCCGCGGAGGAGCTGGTGGCGGGCGATGTCGCGATCCTGAACGCCGGCGATCGGGTACCGGCCGACGGGCGCATCGTGGAAAGCGTCCGGCTGCAACTGGAAGAGGCGGCGCTGACCGGCGAGTCGCTCCCTGCCGCCAAGACGCACGATCTGCTCGCGCCCCCGGACGCGCCGCCGGGCGACCGGATCAACATGGTTTACATGGGTACCGCGGTCACCGGCGGCCGTGGCAGGTTCATCGTCACGGGCACGGGCGAGCGGACCGAGATCGGCAGGATCGGCGCGCTCATCGAGGGCGTGGGCGAGCGCGGCACTCCGCTCGAAGCGAAGCTCGCGCAACTTGGCCGCGCGTTGCTCGCGATCGTCCTGGCGTTCTGCGCAGTGATCGTCGTGGCGGGCTGGCTGCGCGGCTACAGCTTCCTTTACATGCTCGAAGTGGGCATTTCTCTCGCGATCGCGGCCGTGCCCGAGGGCCTGCTCGCCGTCACGACCATGACACTGGCGGTCGGGATGCAGCGCATGGCCAGGAGGCACGCGCTGATTCGCCGGCTGCCGGCGGTCGAAGCGCTCGGCTCCACCACGGTCATCTGCACCGACAAGACCGGCACGCTGACCCGCAACGAAATGACGGTCCGCGCCCTCGAAATCGCGGGGCGCCGCGTCGAGGTCACCGGGGCCGGTTATGCACCGCAGGGGGAATTCCGCGTCCGCGGGCAACGCATCGATCCCGGCGATGACGAGGCGCTGCGTCTCGCGTTACGAATCGGAGTTCTCTGCAATGACGCAAGAATCGATCGCAGCGGCGGCATCGCTGTCCTTGGCGACCCGACCGAGGCAGCTCTGATAGTCGCAGCGGAAAAGGCTGGGTTGGAGCGCGCTGTGCTGGAGCGCGAGTACCCGCGCATTTCGGAGACCCCGTTCGACAGCGAGTCCAAGCGCATGGTCACCGTGCATCGCATGCCGGACGGCAAGGTGGTGCAGTACCTGAAGGGCTCGCCCGGAACGCTCCTCGAAGCAAGCGAATCGCAGGTCGAGGGCAGCGGCGCTGCGCCCCTTACGCCCGCGCTGCGGCAACGGTGGAAGGATGCGAATCGCGAGCTGGCGGGCAACGCGCTGCGCGTGCTTGGCCTGGCCTATCGGGAGCTGCCGGAACGCGGCGGCCTGATCTTCGTCGGCCTGGTCGGCATGATCGACCCGCTGCGCGACGAGGCCCGGGCCACCGTCGCCACCTGCCGGCAGGCGGGGATCCGCACCGTCATGATCACCGGCGACCAGCCGCCGACCGCCGCGGAGATCGCGCGCCAGCTGGGAATCGACCGCGACGCTCAAGGCCGTTCGCTGCGCACCGTCCATGCGCGCGAGCTGAGCGGCCTGGACGCGGCGGGCTGGTGGGCGGCCGTAGCGGACGCGGCCGTCTTCGCCCGCGTCTCGCCGAAGCACAAGCTGCAGATCGTCGAGGCATTGCAGGAGATGCGGCACGTCGTCGCGATGACGGGCGACGGGGTGAACGACGCTCCCGCGCTCAAGAAGGCCGACATCGGCATCGCCATGGGCATCAACGGCACCGAGGTCGCTAAAGAAAGTGCCGACATGGTCATCACCGACGACAACTTCGCCACTATCGTCGGGGCCGTCGAGCAGGGGCGGATCATCGTCCACAACATCATTCGCTTCCTGCACTACCTCTTCTCGTGCAACTTCGCGGAGGTCGTGACGGTCTTCGCCGCGATTATGGTCGGCTGGCCCCTGCCACTGGGAGTGCTGCAGATACTCTGGCTCAACCTGATCACCGACATCTTCCCCGCCATGGCGCTCGCGCTGGAACCGTCGGCGCCGGATGTGATGCGGCGCCCGCCGCGCGATCCGCGGCAGCCCTTGCTGACCCGCGGCTTCGCCTGGCTGATCGTATGGCAGGGGCTGTTGCTTGCGGCCGTGACGCTCTTTGCCTTCTTCACCGGCCTGACCTGGTACGGATCGCAGGGCGAGGGGCTGCATCACGCGATCACGCTGGCATTCATGACGCTGGGTTTGTCGCAGGTGCTCCATGTCTTTAACGCCCGTTCGCAAACGCGCTCGGCGTTCACCGCGCGCCTATTCACGAACCCCTGGCTCTGGGCAGCAGTGCTCATCTGCCTGTTGCTGCAGGCGGCGGCGGTTTACGTCCCGCTTCTGCAGGCGGTGCTGCACACCGTCGCGCTCGGCGCCAGGGACTGGGCGCTGATCGCCGGCTGTTCCCTAGCCCCAGTCGCGGTCGTCGAGCTGTTCAAGCTGCTGCGGCGGCTATCCGCCCGTACGGGCGGATAGCTCGTGCATGATCAGAGTAATGAGCTCGAGATCCTATTGCAGCGGCTTCAGGCGCCGGCCCGCCCCGTCCCAATGACGATGGAGTCGTACCGGATCAAAGTGTCCTGAGTCGGCGATTCCGAAACCGCGACGCTCAGTGCGGCGGAGGGCGGCTCGTCTAGAACAGGAACCAGACTCGCGCTTCGGCCTCGTCGATCCAGGTTTCGAGCAGGCCCGTCGTCGCTACGTCCCCGTGCTCGCTGGCCGACACATGCGCGTCGCGCAGGGAACTCAGAAGCGTCTTGTTGTCCTCCATCAGCTCACGCAGCATGTCCGCTGCGGCCACGAAGCCAGCGTCGTTATCCTTGACTCGCTGCAGCTTCGCCACATGCCCGATGGATTTCAACGTGCTGCCGCCGATCTTCCTCACGCGCTCGGCCATTCCATCCGTGGCTGCGAGCATCTGCGCTGCCTGCCCGTCGAACAGCACGTGATAGTCGCGGAAATGAGGACCGCTGACGTGCCAGTGAAAGTTCTTGGTTTTCAGATAGAGCGCCAACGTGTCGGCAAGCACCACATTGAGGGCCTGCGACACCTGCGAGACAGCATCGGGCGAGAATGAGGCCGGGGTCTGCAGTGCTTTTTGAGCCTTGGCTTGCAGCGCAGGATTTGCAGCCATGTTTGAGCCTCCATTGTTTGGCGTCACCAGCACGATTGCACCGGCGATACTTCACGGTTGCCTCCATTTGGATGCACCAAGCCGGCGGTGCGTTCCCGACACAACGGAGTGAACGAGAACCTATTGTTCAATGCGAATTTGCTGGCCGAGATCGACTAGCAACGCCTTCGCACGCTCGCTGAATTCATCGAATAGCGTCCACCGAAGACGAAACCATCCGAGCTGCGGATCGCTAGGACAAACGCGGGAACGAAGCGGCCGCCGACATCATCCACTGAACGATGATCGCGCGCAAATCTTGCGCGCGCGCAAAAGGAGTCGTCCATGCCGAATCACGATCAGGTCTATCCGCATGCCACCGGAGAGCTCGCCGAGCAGCGAAAACATTTGGCCCCGGGACCGGCCGAGGCGTTCCGGGCCTTCAGCCAGAGCGTGTTCGCAGAAGGCGCAATTCCTCGAAAGACGAAACAGCTGATCTCGGTCGCGGTCGCCCACGTAACGCAGTGCCCCTATTGCATTCGCGGTCACACCGGCGCTGCTCTGCGACACGGGGCAACGCCGGAGGAGATCATGGAAGCTATCTGGGTCGCCGCGGAGATGCGCGCGGGAGGCGCCTACGCACATTCGGCCTTGGCGCTGGACACGATCGCGCGCTACCCGGTGGAGAAAAGAACAGAGGCGGGATGAGCACCCGAGTCGCCATCAACGGTCTGGGACGAATCGGACGCGCGATCCTCAAGCTCGCCATTGACGAGCCGGGGCTCGAGGTGATCGCCATCAACGATCTAGCCGACGTTGAAAACCTCGCCTACCTGCTTCGCTTCGACACGGTGTACGGGCGCTACCCGAGGCCCTTGGCCGTCGAAAAAGGCGGCCTGGCCATCGCCGGTCGCAAGCTGCGGGCCCTAAGGAGCCGCGATCCTCTTGAGCTGCCATGGAAGGAGCTCGGCATCGATCTCGTCTTTGAGTGCACCGGAGCGCTTACGCAGCGCGCGGATCTCGAGAAGCACATCCGCGCCGGGGCGCGGTTCGTCCTCCTGTCGGCGCCGTCACGCGGCGGTGAGGTGGAGACCGTCGTGCATGGCGCCAACGTTCCGCAGGGCGCGCCCAGCATCATCTCCTGCGCGAGCTGCACGACGAACTGCATCACGCCGATCGTCGAGGTCATCGGCCGGCGCATCGGGTTCAGGAAAGCGGTGATGACCACCGTGCATGCCTACACCTCGACCCAATCCGTGGTCGACGGACCGAACAAGCGCTTCCGTCGCGGGCGCGCCGCAGGCGCAAACCTCGTGCCGGCGGAGACGGGTGCGGCGCTCGCCACGACGCGCGCGCTGCCAGAATACGTGGGCCGCTTCGATGGAATCGCCATCCGGGCGCCGGTCCCTGTCGGCTCGATCGCGGATCTCACGTTCCTCGCCTTGCGCCGGACCAGCGTTGAAGAGGTCAACCGGATTCTCTCCGAAGAGGCCGAAACCAAGCGCTACGCAGGCGTGCTCGGAGTGTCGCGCGATCCGCTGGTCTCGTCCGACATCGTCGGCGATCCGCGCGCCTCCGTGGTCGATCTGAATCTCACCAGGGTCGTCGACGGCGATCTGGTCAAGATCATGAGCTGGTACGACAACGAGTGGGGCTATGCGAATCAGATGCTGCGCGAGGCGCTGGCTTTGACCGGCAGGCGGGGAGAGCTGAGCCTCACTGCGTGACGCGCGATCCGGGTGCTGCGAGCACATACCCGAGCATGCAGAAGTAGAGCATTCCGCGCAGCGGCGCGAAGCGTGCGGCAAACTGTACAGCGGCCGGCGGCTCGATGGCGCGCCCGAGGATGCGGCCGAGCGTGCGCGTGGCGCCCACGTCTCCCGAGGGAAAGACGTCGAGCCGGCCGAGCCCGCGCAGCAGCACATAGTCCGCGGTCCACGGCCCGATTCCAGGCAGCTCGAGCAACCGTGCTTTCGCTTGCGCGTCGGGCAGCGCGGTCAGCTCGCGCTCGAAACGCTCGAGCGGCAGCCGTGCCAGCTCGCGCAACTCCGCAGCGCGGCGGGCCGAGAGCCCGGTCCGCCGCAGCGCCGAGAGCGTCGCGCGGGCGACGAGGCCGGGCTCCGGCGGACCGACGCGCGTGCCATCCGGCGTCCGGGGTCCGAAGCGCTCGGCCAGATGACCGAGGCGCGTCATGCCGGCAGCGAGCGAAAGCTGCTGG
>DASRKB010000024.1:0-12247 GCA_035649175.1 Burkholderiales bacterium
GGGGTCGGCCAATAAAAGAATTCTTACCTGCGGGTTTTGGAAAGCTCGCGCTCAAGAGTCAGAACACGATTGTGTAGGTCTTCAATCTCGACCGCCTTTCGATAGGTGTCTACCAGTCGCGCCAATTCAGTCCCTTCGCTGGGCAGCAAGTCGCCTTTGCCTACGGCAGCAAGTACCGCTGAGATCGCGCCAGGAACGTCTGTGGCAGCCGCTATGCTCGGAAGCGGTAAAGAGATAGGGCGCTCTTTCAGTGGCGGTAGAAGGCGCTCCAAACAAAGCCTGAGACACGCTGGATCGCCAGCCAGGGCTTTGTCCACCACGGATCGGGCGATGCGTTCAGCTTCGTCTTCGAGCAACGCTTGGCAGATGACCGTTGCGCGGTTCTTCCGACCCTTGGGCCGTCCCGCTGGATTGCCGGACTTCCCCGGCGTAAACCGACCTGTTTCTGGCCCTGTTTTATCAGTCGTCTGTCCCATGATTGTCCCATGCCCAGAAGTGCTATCTCTCAACTATTTGCTTATATGAAAGATCTTGACTTATAGCACACGGATAATTAATCCGTTATTGCAGAGAATCGCCCTTTCCCCTACGCTGTCGTCATAAGTCCTAATCAGGGAGCGATTCATGGCAGTCATAGAGCGCCGCAGGCAGAAAGACGGCACGTTCAGCTACCGCGCAAGAGTCCGAAAAGGCGGCTACGAAGAGAGCAACTCGTTCCAGCGTAGACGCGACGCCGAGATCTGGGCACGTCAACTTGAAGCCGATATCGAATCGGGCGAAGCACTCCCCGCCGTGGAATCGAAGCGGCACACGCTTGCAGAAGCCATAGATCGCTACCAGCTGGAGAAGGTGGATGAGCTTAGGAGCGCCAAGGACGTAAAGCGCCTTATCGCGTGGTGGAAGGAACGGCTTGGCAATAGAAAGCTGTTCGACCTGTCCGCCCCGATTATCAGCAAGGCAAAGTCCGATTTGGCGCTCGGTGTACTGGCAGACGGCAACAGCGGCGAGCCGCGTGGGCCAGCCACGGTTAATCGTTACCTGTCAGCACTCTCCACCGTTCTGACAGAAGCGCAGAAGGAATGGCATTGGATCAATGGCAATCCCGTGCTTTCTGTGTCGAAGAAAAAAGAGCCGGAAGGCCGCAAGCGTTACCTGTCTGACGAAGAACGCGAACGTCTCATTGCTGCGTGCAAGGAGAGCAGCACGTCTGAATTGCAGCTAATCGTCTGGCTGGCAATCACTACCGGGGCTCGACAGGGCGAGATCATGGGTCTGCGCTGGCCCCAGGTGAGCCTTAAAGAGCAGACCGTCCAGTTCATTCATACGAAAAACGGCGAAGCTCGAGCCGTTGGCTTGGTAGAGCCAGCTCTTAGCCTGTTGAAGAAGCGAGCCAAAGCCAGGGTCAACGTCTCGACTCTCCATGAAGGCGATCTCGTCTTTCCTTCCACCACCGACGCGAACAAACCGCTGGAGATGCGGAAAGCATTTAATAAGGCGCTCAAAGCCGCGAAGGTCAAGAACTTCCGATTCCACGACCTGCGTCATACGGCAGCGAGTTATCTAGCGATGAGCGGGGCTACCCTGCCTGAGATTGCCGGCGTTTTAGGCCACAAGACGCTTCAAGTCGTCCAGAGATACGCACACCTTTCAAAACCGCACACGGTCGCAGTGACGAAGCGCATGGCAACAAAGATGCTGGGTGTTTAGGTATATGCCGCGCTCCGATCCGTGGCGGCAGTGCCTAGATGAAGACGAGTTGAAGCTCCTTGAGTACCTGATTAATGGGGAGCGCCTCATTCGGTGGGACTACTGGTTCGCCATGCCACATTTAACCGCAAGAGAATTCTCCGCGCTTGCCTGCCTTATCAGCCCTGATAACCTGGCCGGCGTCACAGAAACCAATAGTCCGCGGTATGCCGCTGAACGTCAGCGGCTTGTCCTGCGGTTGGCACAGAGCGAAGGCAAGGAAAATCTTTCGCCAATGGCTTGGGTTGATTGGTTAGCAGCAAAGGGCTTCAGCCTGCCAACCGAGTTCAAGGCTTTGCAGAACGCTGAGCCCACTGAAACGAGGCCGATGACGGGCGCATTATCAGACAAGGGCAACTTCGATCCTGATTTGCAGAAGATGGCAGACGAATCTGCCGAATTGCTAAAGAAGCAAGGCCAAAAGCCGACAAAGCTCCGAGTCGCCAATGAAATTAAGGCTCGGCTGTTGAGAGAGAACAATCCAAAGAAGACGCTCGATCCGGCTACCATCGAAAAACGCATCCGCACCAGCGAATGGAAAAAGGCGCTCTTAGAAAAGATCAGCTAATTGCCTACTTGCCTATTTGCCTGGTTTGTTGCCTGTTTAGTTCCTTGATTCCTTAGTAGTCGCCACACAGGCGGACGGAATTTTGCCTTGGCACGATAGAACTATCGCAGCGTCACGCTGCATACCGAGATCTGTCGTATATGGCCGATGCAACTCTTGCGGAAGTCCCAGACTATCCGTTCCCTTTTAAGCAGTTCGAGCAGACGTTCAGAACGTTTTCGGAACCGGCGCTGCGCCATTTGTACTTCGAAAGCAAGCCGCGCCAAAGCAGCCGGGGCGCGATTGAAGGCAATGGATTCGCCGACGCGTTTCTGAAAGTCGGTGGTCGCGTGTACGTCAAGCCGAGAACTCTATTTGAGCTTATGTCTCGGCGGTCCGCGTGATTCTTCGGCCGCCACCCTACTTTGAGTGCTTCGCGTCCGACTGGCTGGCTAAGGAACCGTTTCGCCTATCCAGCATGGCGGAGCGTGGCCTTCTCTTCTCCATGCTCTGCCAAGTATGGATATCGGACTCATTGCCGAGTAGTTGCAAGTCCTTGTCCAGGCTGCTCGGCATTGAGCAATCCGAAATTGAAGGCTCACTAACCGACCGAGTGTTGAGCTTCTTTGAGTCCACTAATGACGGACGGCTGGTATGCCCAGAGCTTCGGGACCAGAAGGCCGGAATGCTGGAGCGACGCAGAGAACGGGCTGCTGCTGGTCGGAAAGGCGGGCTCAATAAGAAGTCGAGCTCAGCTAAAGCACAGCTTGGTTCGGTTGCTAAAGCAGCGCCTGAGATGAAGCGAAGTGAGACGAGACGAGAAGAAACGAACTGCGCCGTTAAACAGGAACCTTCTCTATCTTCAGAAGATCAGTCTTGGGTCGCAGAGTACGAAAGGCACTGACTCTGATCCACGACTTCGACACCAAGCTCGCAGAGTCAGACAACGACCGTGTCCGGGCCTTGGTTCACAAGGCTTTGCATGAAAGGTTCGGCAATGACTACCTAGCAATCCACAAGGCAGCTCTGGACAACGACCGCCACGGAGCCGACTACTTTGCGGAATTCCGGCACGGACTATCCCGACTCATTGAAGTGAAGGTGAGAGTCCAGGACTGGCTTCCGCGTGGTCAGGACGCCGATCTCGCCCTAGAAACCTGGGCCGACTTGGATAAACACACGGTCGGCTGGACGCGTGATATGGCGAAGCTGTCAGACTACGTTGTCTTCCTATGGCTCGAATCGGGCCGCTCGCTACTTCTCGACGCTCGGCTCCTGAGAGCTTGGTTTTCGGAGACTTGGCAGACGCTTCGCGGCAAGTACGGTGCCAGGATCATTCCGTCTAAACGCCGTGGCCGTGAATGGCGCTCGGAAGCTCTCTATATCCCGCACGCTGATGTTGTGGCGCAGCTTGCTCGCCGTCAGGGATACGTCCAGAAGCCGCTAGGATCGCGCCAGAGCGGTTCGGAACGGCATCACTGGCCGCGCGCTACTTAATCGCTGAAGTCACCCAAGGGCCGCTCTATGACGATCAAAAGCAGGGTCGAAAAGCTCGAAGACCGGACGACAGTCAACGAGTCAGACTTTCTATTTATCCGCTGCAAGCCAAGGGACGGCGAGACGCTAGATCAGGCAAGAAAGCGTTGGCTCACAGATCACGGGATGACGACAGATGACCTACAGCGCTTCCGATACGTGTATACGCTCGGGTTCTAGCTCAGCTCATTGTCTCGCAGCATAGGCATTCGCCGCCGCCATTTGTAGTCGTCTCTCAATAGCCATCCTCGTTTGACTTCAGTCAACGACTCGATGGGCACAAACGCCCTAATGGTGTCGGAAGCTTTGACAGTGGCCGCAAATTCTCTTGTAGGGAAAGATTAGCAGGACTACATTGCCACCAGGGGGATTCCATGAGACACGCAACGCACTATCTCGTAGCCGCGCTGATGAGCGTGTTCTGTCAATCAGCGGGGGCGGCAGTAATCTACACCGCGTCCGGCACTGATCCTTCGGGCGATACGAATAATAGTAGCGTCGCGCCCTTAGGGTATGGAGATCTCACGTCGGTGCACCTTATTGTCGACGGCAGCGGAACCGCCAGGTTCAACATCCAATTTGCTCCTGGTACCGTGGATTCGGTACACGGATTTGTCGAAATCGATATCGCCACCGTCTCTCCCGATGTCGATCCGAACGTGGACTACTTCGTTCAAGTTAGTGGAAGCGCTGGTCCCAATTACAAACAGATCTGCCAGGTGACACCAACCGTCTGCGATGACGACGACCTGACATTCGTTTGGCTAGGGAATGGAGTACAGATCAGCTTTCCAGTCAGCTCGATAGAGAACGATGGTGATCTTGCCTTCTTGGTACGGTCTTTTTATTACGTCGGCGGTTTTGAAAGCGTTGGGCTCCTTGACACGCTACCTGATCCGGTTGGCGGAACAGCGGCTTGGATTCGCACTCACACCGTCCAGGAGCCTGCCACGGTTCTTCTGCTTAGCATCGCTCTTCTTGGCTTGGGCTTCAGCTACCGCAGGTTGCCAGAGCAAAGAGGCTATTCAAGGCTGAGCGCAGCTTTCAGTTTTACTTCCCTGAAACCCCTTCGGACCCACGCCACTCCTGCACCTAGTAAGTCGCATAACGTCTCCCTGATCGGCGGCTTAGTTAGATCTGCTTAGATGACCCGGCGGGCCGGATTCTGCTACTTAGGCGATTCGTGGGACAAATTTGGGACAGTGAACCCCAACAAATCACGATTATGGGCGACAGCGTGCGACACCTAACATCCTGATAAGATTGCCGTCAGTTGTTTTCATTTGTGGCTTGCTGGGAATCATAATCCGTGTGTCCGGGGTTCGAGTCCCTGATTCGCCACCATTTCCTTTAGCTCCTGTTATCGGCCGGCAAGTCACCCCCGCCTTGGGAAAGCTCTTCCTCCGGACCTTCGGCTGCCAGATGAACGAGTACGACTCGGCGAAGATCGCCGACGTCATGCGCGCGGCTGAGGGGCTGGGAGCCGCCGAGCGCCCCGAGGAAGCGGACTTGATCGTTTTCAACACTTGTTCGGTGCGCGAGAAGGCGCAGGAGAAGGTGTTCGCCGACCTGGGCCGCGTCCGGCATCTCAAGCGCGAGCGGCCCGGCCTCATGATCGCCGTGGGCGGCTGCGTGGCGAGCCAGGAAGGCGCGGCTCTCGTCGCGCGCGCGCCTTTCGTCGACGTGGTCTTCGGTCCGCAGACCCTGCACCGCCTGCCCGAGCTGCTCGCGCGCCGCCGGCGCAGCGGGAAGCCGCAGGTCGATGTGAGCTTTCCGGAGATCGAGAAGTTCGACCATCTCCCCGCGCCGCGCGTGGAAGGCGCCTCGGCGTTCGTCTCCATCATGGAAGGCTGCAGCAAGTACTGCAGCTTCTGCGTCGTTCCCTACACGCGCGGCGAGGAGGTATCGCGCCCGTTCGAGGACATCGTGGCCGAGGTCGCCGCGCTTGCCGACCAGGGCGTGCGGGAAGTGACGCTGCTGGGCCAGAACGTGAACGCCTGGCGCGGCAGCATCGACGGCGAGCCGGCGGACCTTGCGGAGCTGCTGCATTACGTCGCCGCCGTGGATGGCATTTCTCGCATCCGGTACACCACCTCGCATCCGCGAGAGTTCACGCAGCGCCTCGTCGAGGCACACCGCGACCTCCCGCAGCTCGCAGCGCACGTGCACCTGCCGGTGCAATCGGGCTCCGACCGGGTCCTCGCGGCAATGAAGCGCGGCTACACCTCGCTCGAGTACCGCTCCATCGTGCGCCGACTGCGCGAGGTGCGTCCGGAGATCGCGCTCTCGACCGACTTCATCGTGGGCTTCCCCGGCGAGACCGAAGAGGACTTCGAGTCGACGCTGCGCCTGGCGCGCGAGGCGGCTTTCGACGAAGCCTTCTCGTTCCTCTACAGCCCGCGGCCCGGCACGCCGGCGGCCGCCCTTCCTGACGAGTTGCCGGACGCCGAGAAGTCGCGCCGCCTTCTGCAATTGCAGGCGCAGATCGCCGAGCAGTCGCGCGCCTTCGCCGAGCGGATGGTCGGGACGGTCGAGCGCGTGCTCGTGGAAGGTCCGGCAAAGCGTGACGCCGGAGAGCTCGCCGCCCGTGCCGGGAACAACCGCGTCGTCAACTTCCGGGGGCAGAGCGGGCTTGTCGGCTGCTTTGTTCGCGTGAAGATCACCGCCGCGAAGACGCACACGCTGCGCGGCGAGCTGGTGGATGAGAAGTAGACCGGTCGAGGTCCGGCTGGAGCCGGTCGATAACCAGCGGCTCGCGCGGCTCTGCGGGGCGCTCGACGAGAACCTGCGTCAGATCGAGTCGGCGCTCGATGTCAGCATCGCGCGGCGCGGCGCGCGCTTCACGGTGCGCGGCGAGCAGGCCGGGCGTGCGGCCCAGGCGCTCGAGCACTTCTACGACCGCGCCTCCGCCGACCTCACTGTCGAGGACGTCCAGCTGGGCCTTACGGAACTTTCAAGGAATGCGTCCGTGAAAGACCAAGGTCCGCAGCTCCTCACGCGCCGGCAGGACCTGCATGGCCGCACGCCGCACCAGGTCGAGTACATCGAGAAGATCCTCGCGTACGACCTCACGTTCGGCGTCGGCCCCGCGGGCACCGGCAAGACCTATCTCGCCGTGGCCTGCGCCGTCGATGCGCTCGAGCGCGACAAGGTCAAGCGCATCGTGCTGGTGCGACCGGCAGTCGAGGCGGGCGAGCGGCTCGGCTTCCTGCCGGGAGACCTGGCGCAGAAGGTCGACCCGTACCTGCGGCCGCTGTACGACGCGCTCTTCGACCTGATGGGCTTCGAGAAGACCGGCAAGCTACTCGAGCGGGGCACCATCGAGCTCGCGCCCCTCGCCTACATGCGCGGGCGCACCCTCAACCACGCCTTCATCATCCTCGACGAGGCGCAGAACACCACGCCCGAGCAGATGAAGATGTTCCTCACGCGCATCGGCTTCGGCGCGAAGGCGGTGGTGAACGGCGATGTGACGCAGATCGACCTCGCGCGCGGGCAGAAGAGCGGTCTGATCGAGGCGCGCCGTATTCTGGAGGGCGTGCGGGGCATCGCGTTTACCCAGTTCGGCGCCCAGGACGTGGTGCGTCATCCGCTGGTTGCGCGCATCATCGATGCCTACGATGAGCGCGCGCAGCAAGAGTAAGGTCGCGAAAAAACCGCGACCAAATCGTATTCGGCCCGCGGTCCAGTACGCGCTCGCGCGGCGCGGCGTGCCGAGCGCCACGCGGCTGCGTCGCTGGACGCTGGGATATCGCGGCGTCACCCTGCGCATCGTAGGCGCCCGGGAGGGCAGGCGGATCAACCGGCAGTTCAGGGGCGTGAACCGACCGACCAACGTCCTTTCCTTCTCGACGGGGGACATCGTCCTGTGCCATCCCGTCATCGAGCGCGAAGCGCGCCGGCAGGGGAAAAGCCTTGCGGCGCACTATGCGCACCTCGTCGTTCATGGCGTTTTGCATTTGCGCGGCTATGACCATAAGAGAAAAGGAGAAGCGGCGCGCATGGAGAACGCCGAGCGGCGCATCCTCGCGCGACTGGGGTTCGGCGATCCGTACGCGGTAGAATCGGCCGCCCCTCGATGAACGATCCGTCACGCCCCGGCCTCTGGGAGAGATTGTCCGCGCTGCTCATGCGCGAGCCCGGCGACCGCGAGCAGCTCGTCGCGCTGCTGCGCTCGGCGTACTCCCGGAACCTGCTGGATGCCGACGCGCTCTCGATCATCGAGGGCGCGCTCACCGTGTCGGAGATGCAGGTGCGCGACATCATGATCCCGCGCGCGCAGGTCGACTTCATCGACATCAACGAGCCGGTGGAGGCCTTCATCCCGCAGGTCATCGCCACGGCGCACTCTCGCTTCCCCGTGATCGACCAGAACCGCGACGACGTGATCGGCGTGCTGCTCGCCAAGGACTTGTTGCGCCACTACGCCGGCGAGGAGGAGTTCAACGTGCGCGAGATGCTGCGCCCGGCGGTGTTCGTGCCCGAAGCGAAGCGCCTGAACGTGCTGTTGCGCGAGTTCCGCGCCAGCCGCAACCACATGGCGATCGTCGTCGACGAGTACGGCGGCGTCTCGGGGCTCCTGACCATCGAGGACGTGCTGGAGCAGATCGTCGGCGACATCGAGGACGAGTACGACTTCGACGAGGCCTCGGACAACATCCTTCCCGAGCCGGGTGGCCGCTGGCGCGTGAAGGCGCTCACGCAGATCGTCGATTTCAACGCCGCCTTCGGCTCGCAGTTGTCCGACGAGGCCGCCGACACCGTCGGCGGCATGGTGATCGCGCAACTCGGCCGCCTGCCCAAGCGCGGCGAGGCCGTCACCATCGACGGCCTGCGCTTCCAGGTGCTGCGCGCCGACAGCCGGCGGGTGTACACGCTGCTGGTCGACAAGCCCAAGGCCTAGATAAATGGGGTCAGACCCCATTTTCCTTCGCGTTGCGCGAAGCAAAGGGAAATGGAGTCTGGTCGCGTTTTTCCTGACCCCGTTTCTCCTCGGCGCGGCGACGGTGCTGGCATTCGCGCCCGCGGGGATGTTCCCGCTCGCCGTGGCGAGCTTCGGCATCCTGATTCATCTCTGGATTGCCGCGCCTCCCGCCCGCGCATTCGGCTTGGGATTTCTCTTCGGCGCGGGACTGTTCGGCGCCGGCGTCTCGTGGGTGTACGTGAGCCTGAGCGAGTTCGGCGGAATGCCGCCGCCACTCGCGGCGATCGCCACCGCGCTCTTCTGCGCGCTGCTTGCGCTCTTCACGGGCGCCGCCGGCTGGCTGCAGGCGCGCATCCCAGCCCCCCCGGCGGTGCGCGCCTGCCTGCTCGTACCCGCGGCCTGGACGCTCGCCGAGTGGCTGCGCAGCTGGGTGCTGACCGGCTTCCCCTGGCTCTCGCTCGGCTATGGCGCCGCCGGCTGGCCGCTGCAGGGCTACGCGCCCCTGGTCGGCGTCTTCGGTATCTCCTTTCTCACGGTGGCCCTCGGCGGCGCCGCCTGGATGTTCGTCGTTCAGCGCGCGCGTCTGCTCGCAGCAATCGTCTTCCTGGCCGTGGTTGGCGTCGGCCAGGCGCTGCGCGCCCTGGAGTGGACCGCGCCTGCCGGCGAGCCGATTTCGGTCGCGCTGCTGCAGGGAAACATCGCGCAGGAGATGAAGTTCCGGCCCGAGCGCTATGCGCGCATCCTGGACACTTACGCCCGGCTCGCCGAAGACACCGGGGCGAAGCTCATCGTGCTGCCCGAGACCGCCGTGCCGCGCTTCTACGACGCGGTGGAGCCCGCCTATCTCCAAAGGCTCGAGGCGGCCGCGCGCCGCAACGGAGGCGATCTGCTGCTCGGCGTGCCCTACCGCAGGTCGCCCTCCGAGTATTTCAACAGCGTCGTGAGCCTCGGTGTCTCGCCACGCCAGGCCTATCACAAGGTGCATCTCGTGCCGTTCGGCGAGTTCGTGCCGCCGGGGTTCGCATGGACGCTGCGCATCCTGCAGATTCCGCTTTCGGACTTCTCGCGCGGCTCGCCCGAGCAGCCGCTCATCGAGGCGGCCGGGCAGCGGATCGCCGTCAACGTGTGCTACGAGGACGCCTTTGGCGACGAGATCGCGCGCCGGCTGCCGGACGCGACACTGCTCGTGAACGTGTCGAACGTCGCCTGGTTCGGCGATTCCCTTGCGCCGGCGCAGCACCTGCAGATCGCGCGGCTGCGCGCCATCGAGACCGGCCGCATGCATCTCACCACCTCCAATACCGGCATCACCGCGGTGCTCGAGCGCGACGGGCGCGTGCTCGAGCGGCTGCCGCAGTTCGTGGAGGGCCGACTGGAGGCCGTCGCGCGCGGCTACTCCGGGATGACGCCTTACGCCCGGATGCGCGACTGGCCAGCGGTGATCGGTTCCCTTGTGCTCCTGCTCGCAGCGACGCTGATCGCGCGATTCGGGCGACAGAGACTCAAACGGTAGAATTTTCGCGATGCTCAGTTTCCAGGGGCTGATCCTAAGGCTCAATGCATTCTGGGACCGCAAGGGGTGCGTCCTGCTTCAGCCCTACGACATGGAGGTCGGCGCGGGGACCTTCCACACCGCGACGTTCCTGCGCGCGATCGGCCCCGAGCCATGGCAGGCGGCGTACGTGCAGCCTTCGCGACGCCCGAAGGACGGCCGCTATGGCGACAACCCGAACCGGCTGCAGCACTACTACCAGTACCAGGTGGCGTTGAAACCCTCGCCCCCAGAGATCCAGGAAATCTACATCGAATCCCTCAAGGACCTCGGCATCGACCCGAGCGAGCACGACATCCGTTTCGTCGAGGACGACTGGGAGTCGCCCACGCTCGGCGCCTGGGGCCTCGGATGGGAAGTGTGGCTCGACGGCATGGAGATCACGCAGTTCACCTACTTCCAGGAAGTGGGCAGCCTGCCCTGCAAGCCGGTGCTGGGCGAGATTACTTACGGCCTCGAGCGCCTGGCGATGTACCTGCAAGACAAGGCCAGCGTCTACGACCTCATCTGGGTCGACGGGGTGAAGTACGGCGATGTGTATCACCAGAACGAGGTCGAACAATCGAAGTACAACTTCGAGCTCGCCAACACCGACATGCTGTTCCGCCACTTCGGCGAGTTCGAGGCGGAGGCCAAACGGCTGATGGACGCTCAATGCGTGCTGCCCGCCTACGAGATGGTGTTGAAGTGCTCGCATTGCTTCAACCTGCTCGATGCGCGCGGCGCCATCTCGGTCACCGAGCGGCAGGCCTACATCGGCCGCGTGCGCAACCTCGCGCGGTCGGTGGCGCAGGGATACTACGAATCGCGCGAGCGGCTCGGCTTCCCGATGGCGCATGGCTGAGACCCTCCTCGTCGAACTGCTCACCGAGGAGCTGCCGCCGAAGTCGCTGCGCGCGCTTTCCGAGGCCTTCGGCGCGGCGCTCGTGTCCGGGCTGAGGAAGAGCGGTCTCTCGGAGCGCGACGGCGCCAGGCTGTTCGCCACACCGCGGCGCCTCGCCGTCCTGGTCCCCGATGTCACCGCGTCGGGCGAAGACAAGACGATGGAAGTCACCGGCCCGTCGGTGTCGGCGCCGGCGCAGGCGGTGGCCGGTTTCGCGAAGAAGCACGGCGTCGGCGTCGAGTCGCTCGAGCGACGCGCGGGCGCGAAGAGCGAGCTCTACGTGGCGCGGGTGAGAATCGCCGGCCAGCGCCTCGACGCGGTTCTCGCCCCGCTTGTCGAGGAAGCCCTGAAGTCGCTGCCGATCCCGAAGATGATGCGCTGGGGTAGCGCCGACACGCTGTTTGTCCGGCCGGTGCATGGCCTAGTCATGCTGCATGGCGAGCGCGTGGTGCCGGGCACGGTGCTCGGCCTGTCGTCCTCCAGCCGCACAAGCGGCCACCGCTTCATGGGCAAGGGGCATATCGCGCTGGAGCACGCCGACCGCTACGAAGAAAGGCTGGAGGAAGGCATGGTGCTCGCGAGCTTCGCGAAGCGCCGCGCGGCGATCGAAGAGCAGCTCAAGGCCGAGGCCGAGCGCCGGCACGCGACCCTTGGAGATCACGAGGACCTCCTCGACGAGGTCACGGCGCTCGTGGAGTACCCCCACGTTTACGCCGGCGCCTTCGATCGCGCTTTTCTCGAGATCCCGGTGGAGTGCCTGATTCTCACCCTGCGCAAGAACCAGAAGTATTTTCCGCTTTTCGACACGCGCGACAGGCTCCTCCCCGCGTTTCTCATCGTCTCCAACATGAAAGTTGCCGATCCGCGCCACATCATCGCCGGCAACGAGCGCGTCGTGCGGCCGCGCCTGGAGGATGCACGCTTCTTCTACGATCAGGCCATCCGCTCCAGGATCGTGATGGTTCGGCCCGAATCGTTCCAGACGCCCGTGAACACGTCGGCCTCGCGCATCGCGCGGTCTGCCTGGCGTGCCTCCGCCAAGAGGCTCTCCACGGCACG
>DASRKB010000025.1:0-2565 GCA_035649175.1 Burkholderiales bacterium
GCCTCGGCGCGGTAGCTCGGTCCCGACAGCTCGAGGATGACGGCGTGGTGCACGATCCGGTCGATGGCACAGGCCGTGGTCATCGGGTCCTGGAAGATCTTGTCCCACTCCGAGAAGACCAGGTTCGAGGTGATCAGCACACTGCGCCGCTCGTAGCGCTCGGCGAGGAAGGTGAAGAGCACCTCCATCTCGGCGCGGCCTTGCTGCACGTAGCCGAGGTCGTCGAGGATGACGGCGTCGAAGCGGTCGAGGCGCCGCAAGGTCGCTTCGAGCTCGAGGTCGCGCTTGGCGGCGAGCAGACGCTGCACCAGCTTGAAGGCCGGCACGAAGAGCACCTGGTAACCGCGCTGCAGCAGCTCATGGCCGATGGCCGAGACCAAGTGGCTCTTGCCGCGCCCGGGCAGGCCGAAGGCGAGCAGATTCTCGGCGCGGTCGACGAAGCCGCCCTCGCAGAGGGTTGGTACGGTACGGCGCACCGGCATCGGCAGCCGCGCCAGATCGAGAGTGGTGAGTGTTTTCTCCTGCGGCAGCCCGCTCTGTCGCAGCAGGCGCTCGATACGGCGGTTTCTGCGGTCCTCGATTTCGATCTCGGCCAGGTGATTGAGGTAGCGCTCGAAGCCCCACCCCTCCCGCTCGGCTTGCTCGGCGAGCTCGCCGTAGGCGCGCACGAAACCGGGAAGCTTGAGCGAGCGCAGCAGCACGCTGACGCCGCCGGCGGTCGTGGCGCTCATCGCTCGGCCCCCACGACGAGTAGCTCGTCGTAGCTCGCCAGATCCACCACCAGCGGGGTCAGCTCCGGCACCGCCGGCTTACGCTCCGGCGCCAGAGCCCTCACCTCGGCGAAGGTCGGCAGATGGCCTTGCCCGAGCAACTGCTCGACGGCCGACGCGACCTCGTGCTCGAAGCTCGCCGCCGCCAGGTGCAGCACCCGCAGGTACTCCAGCTCGCCCCGCCGCTCGGCCAGCGCCTCGACCAGGACGTCATAGGCGCGCCGAAACACCGGTGTCGGAAACAACGCCTCTCGATAGCGGTAGCGGGCCAACGCCCACGGCTTCTTCACCAGAGACCAGATGACGTGCCGGTAGTCGATGCGGTGCTTGCCCTCACCCCGCAGCCGCTCGATCACCAGCTGCCGCCGGCCGCCGTAGTACACCTCCAGCTCCAGATCCGACAGCCGTACCACCAGACGCTCGCCTTTCAGGCGCGGCGGCACCGAGTAGGTGTTTCTCTGCACCTGGATCGTGCTGTTCGAGCTCACCCGCACGTGAAGCTCCCGATAGCCCGGCAAGCGAGCGCCGGTGAGCGGCCGCAGGACGGCCATTTCCTCGCTCAACCGCGCCGAGCGCCGGCCGTTGGCCTGCTCGATCACCGTCCCGATCCAAGACTCGTACTCTTCCACCGTCGCGAAGCCGCGGCTGCCGCGCAGCAGAAGATGCTGCTCCAACCGACGCTTCAGCGCACCGTTGGCGGCTTCCACGTCGCCGTTCTGGTGGCAGGCGCCGATGGCGATCGTCCGCGGCTTCATCCCCAGCTGCCTCATCAGCTCCTCGTACTCGGCGTTGAAGCCACGCTTGCCCGTGCGCAGGTCGTGCGTCGCAGCCGTGGAATTGTCCGTCTGGTGCCATTCGGCCACCCGACCCAGCCGCAACACAGCCGCCTGCACTCCGCGCCGCAGCGCCAACATCGACTCCGACCGGCACACCACCACCGATTCCCAGTTGCTGTACGGCAGCACCGAGTGGCACAGCAGATGCTCGAACCTCTCGCCACCGATCCTCACCCCCAGGCTCGACGCCCGGGTGAAGTCGGTCTGCATCGCCTCGCCCGGACGGTGCTGCTGGGGCAGGAAGATCTCCCGCGCGGGACCGTGCTCGGCCCGCCACTGCTTGACCCGCCGCTGGAAGCTGCGCAGCTGGCCCTCCCCGTATCGACCGGGGCGCCGACGCAGCAGATCCTCGAAGAGCGTTTTCGCCTCCAGCTCCGGCGCCTGCTCCAGGCTCGACGCAACTTCCTCCCAATCCTCGGCGAACGGATCCTCCCGGGTCCGCCACGTCCGCGGCCCCTTCAGCTGCGAAGGCAGACGATCCGCCTCCACGTACCGCCGCGCCGTGTTTCGGTGCATCCCGGCTCGCAGTCCGGCCGTGCCGATGTGACCGTGCTTGCTCATCTCGTCCATCAATTTCCTCACTTGCGCATCCTTGACCACTCTCCCGCCTCTCCCTTCTCGCGAAGAGCCGGATTGTGGCCCCTGGCCGCGGTCTCTGCCGCCGCCAGCAGGGGACTCAGGTTGCACAGAAGTAATTGTCGTCAGTGCACAGGACTAATTGTCGCTGGGCAGCTGCGCATGATCGCCGACTTCCCCAGGGCGCCGCTTCTCGCCGCCTTCGCCGAGGCCCTGCGCTACGGCCTGTTCGATCTCGACCGCGTCGAGACCATGATCCTGCGCCGCCTTGGCACCGATTTCTTTCGCTTCCCCGGAGACCCGAACGAATGAGCGATGAGCTCGATCAGTTACTGCGCAGTCTGCACCTGCGCTCCATGGCCGCGAGCCTCGAGGAGACCCTC
>DASRKB010000026.1:0-46100 GCA_035649175.1 Burkholderiales bacterium
TACGAAATGGATGAGCGTGTGCTTGCGCGGATCGAGCCAACGGCCGAGCGCAGCGGCCGCCGCAGCCGCGCGGGGCAGGGCATCGGCGACGTGGAAGCCGGCGAGGTTGCACTCGCCTCGGGCGAGCGCGGCCAGGGAATCGTCGGCGCCGCGCACCACGATCTCCAGCTCGAGCAAAGGCCGGCAGGCGGCGCGCAGCCCCTCGAGCGCGAGGTCGTGGCTCGCGTGCAGCGTCAGGCGCGTGCGCGCGCCGGGCAGCGCCTCGGCAAGCAGCGGTGGAATTTCGGCGCGCAGCCGCTCGAACTCGCCGCCGAGCGCGGCGCGCACCTTCTCGTCGGCCGCGAGCACCTTCAGCCCCAGCGGGCTAAGCCGCGCAGCGCGCCCGCGCTGCATCTCGACCAGCGGCGCGCCGAAGAGCCGCGCCGCGTCGCCGAGCACGCCCCAGGCGTTGCGGTACGAGAGGCCTGCGACGCGCGCCGCCTCGCGCAGCGAGGCCGAGCGCGCGAGCGCCTCGAGCAGCCGCAGCAGGGCGCGGCCGCGCTCGCGCGGGAAATCCTTGCCGGCCAGCCAGGCATGATCGAAGGCGATCTCGAACACGTATGCAAATCCTAGCCTATTCTGGAAGTCTGGGCGGAGGCGCTACAGTTCTGCAATATGAGCCTCGGTATGCAATGTTGAGCATATTCGGAGACGTGCGCCTGTGGGAGATCGTCATCCTCAGCCTGCAAGTGAGCCTGAGCGCAGTGGCGCTCGCGACGGCGCTCGGCCTGCCGCTCGGCGCGGCCGTGGCGGTCGGGCGCTTTCCCGGTCGCCGCGCCTTGGTGGTGCTGCTGAACGCCCTGATGGGCCTGCCGCCAGTCGTGGTCGGGCTGATGGTGTACCTGCTGCTGTCCCGCGCCGGCCCGCTCGGCCCGCTCGGCCTGCTGTTCACGCCGGCGGCCATGGTGATCGCCCAGACCGTGCTCATTACGCCGATCATCGCCGCGCTCGCCCGCCAGGCGATCGAGGACGCGTGGCGAGAGTACGAGGAGCAGCTCCGCTCGCTCGGCGCGGGCCGCATGAGCGCCGCCATGACGCTCGTCTGGGACACGCGCTTCTCGCTCCTCACCGCCGTGCTCGCCGGGCTGGGGCGCGCGAGCGCCGAGGTCGGCGCCGTGATGATCGTGGGCGGGAATATCGATGGCGTGACGCGCGTCATGACCACGACCATCGCGCTCGAAACGTCCAAGGGGGATCTGCCGCTCGCCCTCGGCCTCGGCGTGGTGCTGATCGCGATCGTCCTCGCGCTCAACGCGGCCGCCATGCTCGTGAAGGAAGCCGCGCAGCGGCGCTACGGATGATGCTCCCGCTGCGCATGGAAGCGGTCAGCTTCCTGCACGTCATCCAGCCCACCACCCTCGAGATCGTGGCTGGCCCGAGCACCATCATCCTCGGCGCCAACGGCGCGGGGAAAAGCGTGCTGATGCGCCTGATGCACGGGCTGCTGCAGCCTTCCTCGGGAACGATGGCCTGGACCGCGAAGGGCCGGCAGGCCATGGTATTCCAGCGCCCGGTGATGCTGCGCCGCTCCGCGCTCGCCAACGTCGTCTATGCCCTCGAGGTCGCGGGAGTGCCGGACGCGCACGGGCCCGCCATGGAAGCGCTGAAGGAAGTCGGCCTCGCGCACCTCGCGCACCGACCCGCGCGCATCCTTTCCGGCGGCGAGCAGCAGCGGCTCGCGCTTGCGCGCGCATGGGCGCTCCACCCGGAAGTGCTCTTCCTCGACGAGCCGACTGCGAGCCTCGACCCGAGCGCGGCGCGCGAGATCGAGAGCATCATCCGCGCCTTCGACGCCGCTGGCACCAAGATCGTCATGGCGACGCACAACTTCGGCCAGGCGCGCCGCCTTGCCGATGAGGTGATCTATCTCCACCAGGGCTGGGTGCTTGAGCGCGCCCCGGTGGAGGCGTTCTTTTCGAAACCCGCGACGGCGGAAGCCGCCGCCTTCATCAAGGGAGAACTGCCATGGGCGTAGCGCATGCCGCGTTGGCCGGTTTCATCACCCTGGCGTCAACCACCTCGACGGAGCAATCGGGCCTGTTCAGGCACCTGCTGCCCCTCTTCGAGGCGAAGACCGGGATCCAGGTGCGCGTGGTAGCGTTGGGCACGGGTCAGGCGCTCGACCTCGGCAGGCGCGGTGACGCCGACGTGGTCTTCGTCCATGCGCGGGCGCTCGAGGAGAAGTTCGTCGCTGAGGGCTACGGCGTGAGGCGACAGGAGGTCATGTACAACGACTTCATCCTCGTCGGGCCGAGGGCAGACCCCGCCAAGGTGGGAGGCACGAAGGACGTCGTGGCGGCGCTGCAGAAGATCAAGGCGACGCAGGCGCCGTTCGCCTCCCGCGGCGACAAGAGCGGCACGCATTTCGCGGAGCTGGAGCTCTGGAAGCAGGCCGGAGTGCAGATCGCGAAGGAGAAGGGTCCCTGGTACCGCGACACGGGCTCGGGCATGGGGCCGACCCTCAATACGGCCGCGGGCATGAACGCCTATGCGCTGACCGACCGCGGCACCTGGATCTCCTTCAAGAACCGCGGCGACCTTGTCATCCTGGTGGAGGGCGACAAGCGGCTGTTCAACCAGTACGGCGTGATCCTCGTCAACCCGGCGAAGCATCCGCACGTCAAGCGGCAGGCGGGTCAGGCGTTCATCGATTGGCTCGTCTCGCGCGAAGGCCAGGAAGCCATCGCCGCCTACAAGATCGACGGCAAGCAGCTTTTCTTTCCCAACGCCGAATGACGAGGTACCGAGGCCTGACGCTGCGCGTGCTGGGAGAGAAGGCGGCCGCGTTTGGTCCCGGCAAGGCGGAGCTCGTCGCGCGCATCGACGACACCGGCTCGATTTCGGCGGCGGCGCGCGCCATGGGCATGTCCTACCGACGCGCGTGGCAGCTCGTCGAAGCGCTCAATAGGGACTTTCGCGAGCCGCTCGTCATTACCGCCGTCGGCGGCACGCGGGGCGGCGGCGCGCGCGTCACGCCGTTCGGCAGGCGGGTGCTCGCGGCCTTTCGCGCGATGGAAGGCAAGGCGTCGGCGGCGATCGCCGCCGACCTGCGGCGCTTCCGGCGCTATATTCCATGATATATAACGAGAGGTGGAGTACGCCCTCATCGCAGCCCTCGCAGCTGGCATGCTGGTCGCCGCGTTTGGCTACGCTGCCGTCGGTCATGGCGGCGCCTCGGCGTACCTCGCGGCCATGGCGCTCGCGGGCATCTCGCCGGCCGAGATGCGGCCGGTCGCGCTGCTGCTCAACGTGGTGGTCTCTTCACTCGCCACCTGGAGATTCCATCGCGCCGGGCATTTCCGCTGGCGGCTTTTCTGGCCCTTCGCCGCGGCGGCGATCCCGCTCGCCTACGTCGGCGGCGCAATCACGCTGCCCGGGAAGGCCTACAAGATTCTGGTCGGCATCGTGCTGCTCTACGCGGCATGGCAGCTCTGGCGCTCGGGGCGTGCCGGCGCGGAGATGCGAGCGGTGCGCGAGCCGCCCGTCGCGGCGTCGATCGCGATCGGCGCCGCCATGGGCCTGCTTGCAGGCCTGACCGGGGTAGGAGGCGGCATCTTCCTCAGCCCGCTGCTGCTCATGCTCGGCTGGGCCGGGACCAAGGAGACTTCGGCGGTCGCCGCGCCCTTCATCCTCGTCAACTCCGTGGCCGGCCTGGCCGCTTTGTTCATCAGCCAGGGCTCTGCGTTGCCGATGTACGTGTGGACCCTCGTGCCGGCGGTGCTGATCGGGGGCTGGCTCGGCGCGGAATACGGCAGCCGGCGCTTCGCGAACCCCCTGGTTCGCAGGGTCCTCGCGGTGGTCCTCGCACTCGCAGGCGTGAAGATGGTCCTAGTGTAATGTTCGCCGTCCCGGACCGACTACCAAGCGGAGCGCGCATGAGCGACTACTATCAATCCGAAGACCTGAAGAAGTTCGGCGGCATCGGCCAGCACGCCAAGGCCCTCGCCGACGACTTCTTCAAGTACTACACCAGCGCCACCGGCACCGACGGTGCGCTCTCGAAGCGCGAGAAGGCGCTCATTGCGCTCGCCGTCTCGCACGCCATGAAATGCCCCTACTGCATCGACGCCTATACCACGCAGTGCCTCGAGGTGGGCGCCAATCCCGAGCAGATGATGGAAGCGGTACACGTGGCGGCGGCGATGCAGGCCGGCATCACGCTGGTGCATTCGGTGCAGATGCAGAACCATCTCGAGAAGCTCGTCCTTTGAACCACGATTTCGAAACGCAGCTGAGCCGCGCCGGCATTGACCTGCCGCCCCTCGACCTGGAGACGCTGCAAGTCAATATCACGAGGCTCTGCAACCAGCAGTGCCGGCACTGCCATGTCGATGCATCCCCGGCGCGGCGGGAGATGATGTCGCCCGCAGGCATCGAGAAGTGCCTGGAGATCCTCGAGCGCCATTCGCGCATAGCGAATCTCGACATCACCGGCGGGGCCCCCGAGCTGCACCCCGGCTTCCAGACCATGGTGGAGCGGGCGCGCGGCCTCGGCAAGCACGTCATGGTGCGCCATAACCTCACCGTGCAGCTCGATCCGCATCCCTTGACGGGCGCGAGCATGGCGCACCTGCCTGGCTTCTTCGCCCGGCAGCGCGTCGAGGTGATCTCGTCGCTACCGTACTACCAGCAGTTCTTTACCGACGCGCAGCGCGGCAAGGGCGTATTCGGCAAAAGCATCGAGGCGATGCGGCGGCTCAATGCCGAGGGCTACGGCGTCGAGGGCAGCGGACTCGCGCTCAACCTGGTCTACAACCCGGTGGGGCCCTACCTTCCGCCCGCACAGGCGACATTGGAGGCGGACTACAAACGCGAGCTGAAAGATCGGTTCGGCGTGGTGTTCAACGCCCTCTACACCATGGCGAACATGCCGATCAACCGCTTTCGGCTGCACCTCAAGAAGTCCGGCCAGCTCGAGCCCTACATGGACAAGCTGCTCGCCGCCTTCAATCCGGCCGCGGCCGAGGGCGTGATGTGCCGCAGCCTGATCAGCGTTGGCCACGACGGGCGAATCTATGACTGCGACTTCAACCAGATGCTGGAGCTGCAGGCCGCGGACCGCGATCAGCGCCCGCTCAGCATCTTCGACTTCGATCTCGAGCGCGCAATCGCGCGCCCGATCCGCTTCGGCGAGCACTGCCTGGGCTGCACGGCGGGCGCCGGCAGCTCCTGCGGCGGCGCGACGGCCTGAGGCCGTAGAATCGGCCGTGTATGAAGGTGTTCGGTTTCGCGGGGTGGTCGGGCAGCGGCAAGACCACGCTCATCGAGCAGCTCATCCCCCGCTTCGCCAAGCGGGGACTGCGCGTGTCGCTCATCAAGCACGCGCACCACACCTTCGACGTCGATCAGCCCGGCAAGGACTCTTACCGCCACCGCCACGCCGGCGCGCAGGAAGTGCTCGTCACCTCCTCGCGCCGCTGGGTGCTGATGCACGAGCTGCGGGGCGCGGCCGAGCCTTCCTTCGACGAGCAGGTGAAGCGCATCTCGCCGTGTGACCTGCTGATCGTCGAGGGCTTCAAGCACGCGCCGATTCCGAAGCTCGAGGTGTGGCGCGCCGAGACCGGGGAAGGGCTGCTGCACCCCAACGATCCGCACATCGTCGCGGTGGCGAGCGACGAGAAGGTCGAGACCAAGCTGCCGCTGCTGGATCTCAATGATGTCGATGCGATTTCCGACTTCATCGTAAAAAAGCTGGAACTGCGGTGAGCCAGGGCCTTCTCTCCGTTGACGCGGCGCTCGAGCAGCTGCTCGCGGCCGCCAAGCCGGTCGCCGACCTCGAGGACGTGCCGACGCTCGAGGCGACCGGCCGCGTGCTCGCACGCGCGCAGCGCTCGACCATGGACGTGCCGCCCATGGACAACAGCGCGATGGATGGTTATGCGGTTCGCATTTCAGATCTTCAAGAAAAGAGTTCTCTTCTTGTAAAACAGCGGATCATGGCGGGCAGCGTCGGCAACCCGCTGGAGCCCGGCACCGCTGCGAGGATCTTCACCGGAGCGCCGATCCCGCCGGGCGCCGACGCGGTGATCATGCAGGAACACTGTGAAGTCCACGGTGAGCAGGTGGTTCTCAAGAAGCAACCCAGGAAGGGCGAATGGATCCGCCTCACGGGAAGCGACATCAGGAAAGGCGGCGAGATCCTGCCGGCGGGAAAACGGTTGCTGCCGCAGGACACCGGGCTCGCGGCCTCGGTGGGCATCAGGGACCTGCCGGTTTATCGCAAGGTACGCCTGGGACTCTTCTTCACCGGCGACGAGCTGGTGATGCCCGGCGAGCCGCTCGCGCCCGGTCGCATCTACAACTCCAACCGCTTCACGCTGCGCGGCCTGGCCGAGGTGTTCGGGTGCGAGCTGCGCGACTATGGCATTGTGCCCGATTCGCTGGAAGCGACGCGCAAGGTGCTGCGCCGCGCCGCTGAGGAATGCGACGTGATCGTCACTTCGGGCGGTGTGTCGGTGGGAGAGGCGGATTATGTGAAGCCCGCGGTCGAGGCCGAGGGCAAGCTCCTCATGTGGCGAATCGCCATGAAGCCGGGCCGGCCGCTTGCGTTCGGGACGGTGGGGAAAGCCTCCTTCATCGGCCTGCCTGGCAATCCCGTGTCGAGCTTCGTCACGTTCCTGATCTTTGTTCGTCCGTTCCTGTTGCGCACGCAGGGGATATCCTCGGTGGAGCCAAGAAGCATGTCGGTCCGCGCGCATTTCGACTGGCCGGAGCCCGACGCGCGGCGCGAGTTCCTGCGCGTAAAATGGAACGCGCGGGGCGGCCTCGAGCTCTACCCGACGCAGGACTCGGCGGTGCTCACGTCTACGGCCTGGGCGGACGGCCTGGTCGACAACCCGGCCGGGCTCGCGATCCGCAAGGGCGACACGGTGCGCTTCCTGCCTTATTCGGAGCTGTACTGGTAATGAAGGTAAAGGTCCTCTTCTTTGCCGGCTTGCGCGAGCAGCTCGGCACCTCGGCCGAGGAGATCGAGCTCCCGACCGGGGTGACCACGGTCGCCGCGCTTCGCTCGCATCTCCTGCAAAGGGGCGAGGCGTGGAAAAGCGCGCTCGGCGAGTCGAAGCTCGTGAGGAGCGCCGTCAACCAGGACATGGTTGCCCCCACCGCGCGCATCAAGGCGGGCGACGAAGTGGCGTTCTTTCCCCCGGTGACCGGCGGGTGAAGGTCTCGGTCCAGAAGGAAGACTTCGACCTCGGGAAGGAGGTCGAGAATCTCCTGGTCGATACGAAAATCGGCGCTGTCGCGAGCTTCGTCGGCGTAGTGCGCGATGTCCCCATGACGCTCGAACACTATGCGGGCATGACGGAGCGCGAGGTCGGGAAGATCGTCGCGGAGGCGGAAAGCCGCTGGAAGCTGATGGGCTGCACCGTCATCCACCGCTACGGCGAGCTCCAGCCCGGCGACCAGATCGTCATGGTCGCGGCGGCGAGCGCGCACCGCGGCGACGCGTTCGCTGCCTGCGAGTTCGTCATGGATTACCTGAAGACGCGCGCGCCGTTCTGGAAGAAGGAGCAGCGGGCCGAGGGGGCGCGCTGGGTGGAAGCCAGGGCCTCCGACGACCAGGCTGCGGAGCGCTGGCAGCCGCCGGCGCAGAAGGCCGGTTGAGCGCGTTCCTCGCGGTGGGGGCCGGCGCCGTGCTCGGCGCCTGGCTGCGCTGGGGGCTCGCCACGTGGCTGAACCCGTTGTTTCCCTCGCTCCCGCTCGGCACGCTCGTCGCCAATGTGGGCGGCGGCTACTTCGTCGGCGTGGCGGTGGCCTTCTTCACCACGTCCACGCTTTCGCCTGAGTGGCGCCTCGTGTGCATCACAGGCTTCCTTGGCGCACTGACCACGTTCTCTACCTTCTCCGCGGAGTCGGTGCAGCTCCTGCAGGGCGGACGCTACGGCGCGGCGCTCGCGCACTCGGCGGCGCACCTCTTCGGCGCGATCGTGGCGACCGGGCTGGGCTTCGCTACGTGGCGGGCGCTATCGACCGCCTGAGCTCGCCGAGCTCGGCCTCCGCGAGCGTTTCCTTCTCGAGCAACCGCTTCGCCCAGGACGCGAGCAGCGACTTTTCCTTCGAGAGGATGCCGAGCGCCTTGTCGTAGGCGAGCTTGACGATGTCGCGCACCGCGACGTCGATCTCGCGCGCGGTCTGCTCGCTGTACTCCCGGTTCTTGGCCAGGACCTGATTGGCAAGCAACTGGGAGCGTTCATCCTCGTACGCGACGTTGCCGAGCGACTTCACCATGCCGTAGCGCATCACCATGCTGCGGGCGATGTCGGTGACCTTGGCGAGGTCGTCCGCCGCGCCGGTTGAGAGGTGGCCGAAGATCACCTCCTCGGCGGCGCGGCCGCCGAGCAGCACCGCCATTTTGTTCTCAAGCTCCTCGCGCGTCATGAGGAACCGGTCCTCGGTGGGGCGCTGGATGGTGTAGCCGAGCGCGCCCACGCCGCGCGGGATGATGGAGACTTTGTGCACCGGGTCGACGCCCGGCAGCGCCATCGCCACCATGGCGTGGCCGAGCTCGTGGTGCGCGACCACGCGGCGCTCCCGCTCGTTGAGAAGGCGGTTCTTCTTCTCCAGGCCCGCGACGATGCGCTCGATCGCCTGCGTGAAGTCCTCCAGCGTCACCGAGTCGGCGTTGCGGCGCGTCGCGAGCAGCGCGGCCTCGTTCACCAGGTTGGCGAGGTCGGCACCGGTAAAGCCGGGCGTGAGGGCCGCCACCTGCTCGAGGTCCACGTGGGTTTCAAGTTTTATTTTTTTGGTATGAACCTGAAGGATTTGGATGCGGCCGGGCTTGTCGGGCCGGTCGACGAGCACCTGGCGGTCGAAGCGTCCCGCGCGCAGCAGCGCCGGGTCGAGGATCTCCGGGCGATTGGTGGCCGAGAGGAGCACCAGCCCCGTCGAGGGGTCGAAGCCGTCGAGCTCGACGAGGAGCTGGTTCAGCGTCTGCTCCTTCTCGTCGTGCCCGCCCATGGCGCCGCCGGCGCCGCGGGCGCGGCCCAAGGCGTCCAGCTCGTCGATGAAGATGATCGCCGGCGCCTTCTGGCGCGCCTGCTCGAAGAGGTCGCGCACGCGCGCCGCGCCCACCCCGACGAACATCTCGACGAACTCGGACCCCGAGATGGAGAAGAACGTGACGCCCGCCTCGCCGGCCACCGCGCGCGCGAGCAGCGTTTTGCCAGTGCCCGGCGGGCCGACGAGCAGCACGCCCTTCGGAATGCGCGCGCCCAGACGCCCGTACTTCGTCGGGTCTTTGAGGAACTCGACCACCTCCTGCAGCTCCGCTTTCGCCTCGTCGACCCCAGCGACGTCGGCGAAGGTCACGCCGGTCTTGCTCTCGACGTAGATCTTGGCGCGGCTCTTGCCGATGCTCATGAACCCGCCGCCCAGACCGCCCGCCTGGCCTGCCATGCGGCGGATCAGCCAGAACCAGATGCCGAAGAAAATGAGCGCTGGCACGATCCAGGAGAGCAGATCGCGCAGGAAGGTGCTCTCGTGCACTTTCGTGTACTTCACGTTGTACTTGGAGAGGCGTTCGGCGATATCGGGCTCCACCAGGTTCGCGGCGGCGACTGTCTTGCCGTTCTCCGGGCTCTTCAGCTTGCCAGTGATGCGCGTGTCGGTGATCGTGACCTCGGCGATGCGGCCTTGCGCGAGCAGCTGCTCGAACTCGCTGTAGGGCACGACTTCGACCGTCTGCGCGGTCTGCCACCACTGCTGCAGGAGCATCACCGCGAAGAAGGCGAAGATGATGTAGCCGATGTTGATCTGAGTCCGCTTCTCCATCCTCTCAAAATGGGGGCAGCGGCCATTTTCCGCAACCTTCCCTTGAAGTCCGCGCGGCCGCCCCCATTTGCGGCGTAGGGAAACCCATAGAGATCAAGGCGATGCGATTCGACAAGTTCACCACCAAGCTGCAGGAGGCGCTGGCAGAGGCGCAGAGCGCGGCGCTCGGCCGCGACCACCAGTACATCGAGCCCCAGCACCTGCTCGCCACGCTGCTCGAGGACCCGGGCATGGCGGGGCTTGTCGCCAAGGCGGGCGGCAACGTCTCCCAGCTGAAGAAGGATTTCTCCCAGGCGCTGGAAAGGCTTCCCAAGGTGCAGGGCACGCCGGGCGAGGTGCACATCTCGCGCGAGCTCGCGCAGCTTCTCAACGTGGCCGACAAGGAGGCGCAGAAGCGCGGCGACCAGTACATCGCCTCCGAGATGTTCCTGCTCGCGGCCGTCAAGCTCCTCGGCCTGCAGAAGGCGACGCTCGAGAAGGCGATCGAGGAAGTGCGCGGCGGCGAGAGCGTGGGCTCTCAAGCGGATGAATCCCAGCGCCAGGCGCTGGCTAAGTACACCCTGGACCTCACCGACCGCGCCCGCCAGGGCAAGCTCGACCCGGTCATCGGCCGGGACGACGAGATCCGCCGCTGCATCCAGATCCTGCAGCGGCGCACCAAGAACAACCCGGTCCTCATCGGCGAGCCCGGCGTGGGCAAGACCGCCATCGTCGAGGGCCTCGCCCAGCGCATCGTCAACGGCGAGGTCCCCGAGTCCCTGAAGAACAAGCGCGTCCTCGTGCTCGACATGGCCGGGCTGCTCGCCGGCGCGAAGTACCGCGGCGAGTTCGAGGAGCGCCTGAAGTCGGTGCTGAAGGAGCTCGCGAAGGACGAGGGCCAGACCATCGTCTTCATCGACGAGCTGCACACCATGGTGGGCGCCGGCAAGGCCGAGGGCGCCATCGACGCCGGCAACATGCTCAAGCCCGCACTCGCGCGCGGCGAGCTCCACTGCATCGGCGCCACCACGCTCGACGAGTACCGCAAGCACATCGAGAAGGATGCGGCGCTCGAGCGGCGCTTCCAGAAGGTGCTCGTCGAGGAGCCGAGCGTCGAGGCGACGATCGCCATTCTGCGCGGCCTGCAGGAGCGCTACGAGGTGCACCACGGCGTCGAGATCACCGACCCGGCGATCGTGGCCGCCGCCGAGCTCTCGCACCGCTACATCAGCGACCGCTTTCTGCCCGACAAGGCGATCGACCTCATCGACGAGGCGGCCTCGCGCATCAAGATGGAGATCGACTCCAAGCCCGAGTCGATGGACCGGCTCGATCGCCGCCTCATTCAATTGAGGATCGAACGGGAAGCAGTGAGGAAAGAGAAGGACGAGGCCTCGCAGAAGCGGCTTGCCCTGATCGAGGACGAGATCAAGCGCCTGGAGAAGGAATACTCGGATCTCGAGGAGATCTGGAAAGCGGAGAAGGCCCAGGTCCAGGGAAGCCAGCACATCAAGGAAGAGATCGAGAAGCTCCGCGTACAGATGGCCGAGCTGCAGAGGAAGGGCCAGTACGACAAGCTCGCGGAGCTGCAGTATGGCCGCCTGCCGCAGCTGGAGTCGCAGCTGAAGAACGCGGAAAAGCCCGTGGCGGCGAAGCTCGTGCGCACGCAGGTCGGCGCGGAGGAGATCGCCGAGGTGGTCTCGCGCGCGACCGGCATCCCGGTGTCGAAGATGATGCAGGGCGAGCGCGAGAAGCTGATCCACATGGAAGCGCGGCTGCACGAGCGCGTCGTGGGGCAGGACGAGGCGGTGCGCCTCGTCTCCGACGCGATCCGCCGCTCGCGCTCAGGTCTCGCCGACCCGAACCGGCCCTATGGATCGTTCCTGTTCCTCGGACCGACGGGCGTCGGCAAGACCGAGCTCTGCAAGGCCCTTGCCACCTTCCTCTTCGACTCGGAGGAGCACCTGATCCGCATCGACATGTCGGAGTACATGGAGAAGCACTCGGTGTCGCGCCTCATCGGTGCGCCGCCGGGATACGTCGGCTACGACGAGGGCGGGCAGCTCACCGAGCAGGTGCGCCGCAAGCCCTACTCGGTGATCCTCTTCGACGAGGTGGAGAAGGCGCACCCCGACGTGTTCAACGCGCTGCTGCAGGTGCTCGACGACGGCCGCCTGACCGACGGGCAGGGCCGCACGGTCGACTTCAAGAACACCGTGATCGTCATGACCTCCAACCTCGGCTCGCAGATGATCCAAAGCATGGCGGGCAGCGACTACGGCGTCATCAAGCTCGCCGTGATGGCCGAGGTGAAGACGCATTTCCGGCCGGAGTTCGTGAACCGCATCGACGAGGTGGTGGTGTTCCATGCGCTGGGCGAGGAGCACATCAAGTCGATCGCGAAGATCCAGCTGGAGATCCTGCGCAAGCGGCTGGCCCGCATGGAGTACGACCTTGAGGTCACCGACACCGCCCTAGGCGAGCTCGCCAAGGCGGGGTTCGACCCGGTCTACGGCGCGCGGCCGCTCAAGCGGGCGATCCAGTCGGAGCTCGAGAACCCGCTGGCGAAGGCGATCCTCGAAGGGCGCTTCGCGCCCAAGGACAGGATCCGCGCCGACTACCGCGGCGGCAGGATGGTGTTCGAGAAGTCCCCGGCGAAGGCCGCTGCCTGAAAAGGGGTCAGGACCCTTTTCCAGGCAGCGAGGGCTGAAGAGCAAAAAAGGGTCCTGACCCCTTTTCCTCAGCCCGGATCCGCTTGGTCGACTGAAGGAGCTCTTCCCAGAGCCCCTCGGTGTCCTTGCGGAAAATGGTGTCCACGTCCGCGCCGAGCACCGACCAGAGCCCCCGGTCGATTTCGCTGCGCAGCTCGCCCGGTCGCCAGCCGACGTAGCCGACGAAGTAGCGCGCCTCGTTTGGCGTGGTCTCGATCACGTGATCGATGGTATTTGCCCGGAAGGCGAGGTACAGGTCTTTCATGAGCTGCACCGTGCCGGCGCCCGGGGCATGGTCCGCCTTGACGAGCGCGACGAGCGCTCCCCGCGAGAACGGCCCGCCGTAGTACACCGGCTCCGCGACCCTCTTCGAGGGCTCGTGGTCCGGGAAAAGGCTCCCGAGCGACCGGCGCGTCGGCCGGTTCAGGATCACGCCTACGTGCCCGCCGTTGGGCACGGGCGCCGCGATGAGCACGGTCTGGCGATAGTCCAGATCGCGGAACGCGGGGTGCGCGACCAGGATGATGGCGTTCTCGTCGCTCTGCGCGAACGACGTCGCGGAGGCGAGCAGGGAAACGGCAGCGGCGATGAGACGAATCATGAGGAAAGTATACCTGCCGGCTCAGGCTTATGCGGGCGTTTTCTTGCCAGGCGCGCGCGCCCTTTCCAGCAGCTCGCGCCACATGCCGGCGGTGTCCTTGAGAAACAAAAGGTTCTCGCTCGCAGGCAGCACGTGCCATCCGCCGCGCTCGAGCTCGCTCTCGAGCTGCAGCGGCGCCCAGCCGGCAAAGCCGGTAAAAAGTCGCATGCGCGGACCCGGCGCGGACCTCAGCGCGCCGACGTTGTCGGGATGCATGCTGAGGTACACCCCCGGCAGCACGTGGAAGGCGCTCGCGGCCGGCGCGGTCGCGGCAATGAAGAGCGCGATGTGCGTCTGCCGCAGCACCGGCCCGCCTTCGTAGAGCGGCTCGGGCCAGCCGTCGAGGCGCGCCTCGGTCGGCCGGTTGAGGATCACTCCTACCGTCTGGCCGTCCGGCGTGCGCGTGGCGAGCACCACGGTTTGCCGGAAGTTCGGGTCAAGCAGGTCCGGCGTCGCGACGAGCAGCACCGAGTTCGGCGGGTCGTTCTGCTGGGCGGAGGTCCCTATCGGTAAGAGGCAGGCGATCAGGCAGGCAACGAGGCGAGCAAAGCGCGTCATGGCTCGAGCAGTGTGCGAAAGGTAATCGAGTAGCGCAAGCTCCTCCAGGAGCGAGCGCGACGTCGTCGAAGCCCTTAGCGGAGGACGGCAATCACCGCCACGATGAGCGCGAGCGCCGAAAGGCCGACGGAAACCGCGCAGAAGAGCACCGCGCGCCGCAGCCGCGACTCCGCCACCTCCGCGGCCTTCTGCAGCGCGTTCACCGTGCTTTGCAGCTGCCCGGCCAGCTCGCGGATGTGCTCGGCGTTCTGCGAAGCGGCCGCCTGGAGCTCGGCGATCTGCTGATTCTCCGACACCGGTGCAACTCCCGACGCCTTCTTGGTGAACACCGGCTTGGCGGCGGCTACGATGTCGCCCACGTGCGGCAGCACCGCCTTGAGCGCGGGAATGAGCCAGGGCAGCGCCATCAGCTGAACGCCGGGATGCCGGTGATCGCGCGACCCAGGATGAGCGCGTGGATGTCGTGCGTGCCCTCGTAGGTGTTCACCACCTCCAGGTTCACCACGTGGCGGATCACGCCGAACTCGTCGGAGATGCCGTTGCCGCCGAGCATGTCGCGCGCTGCACGGGCGATGTCGAGCGCCTTGCCGCACGAGTTGCGCTTCACGATCGAGGTGATCTCCGGCGAGGCGCTGCCCTCGTCCTTCATGCGGCCCAGGCGCAGGCAGCCCTGCAGGCCGAGGGCGATCTCGGTCTGCATGTCGGCGAGCTTTCGCTGAATGAGCTGGTTCGCCGCCAGGGGCCGGCCGAACTGCTTGCGCTCCAGGACATAGTTTCTTGCGCGGAAGAAGCAGTCTTCCGCCGCGCCGAGCGCGCCCCAGGCAATGCCGTAGCGCGCCGAGTTGAGGCAGGTGAACGGGCCCTTCAGCCCCCGCACCTCGGGAAAGGCGTTCTCCTCGGGGCAGAAGACGTTGTCCATCACGATCTCGCCCGTGATCGAGGCGCGCAGGCCCACCTTTCCGTGGATGGCCGGGGCAGACAGATTCTTGAAGGACTTTTCGAGAACGAAACCCCGGATCTCGCCCGCGTTGTCTTTCGCCCATACCAAGAAGACATCGGCGATGGGCGAGTTCGAGATCCACATCTTCGTCCCGGTGAGACTGTAGCCGCCCTGGACCTTCTTCGCGCGCGTCTGCATCGAGCCGGGGTCGGAGCCGTGGTTGGGCTCGGTCAGGCCGAAGCAGCCAATCCACTCGCCGGTCGCGAGCCGAGGAAGATATTTTTTCTTTGTCTCCAAAGAACCAAATTCATAGATGGGCAGCATGACGAGGGAGGACTGCACGCTCATCATCGAGCGGTAGCCCGAGTCCACGCGCTCCACTTCCCTGGCAATCAATCCATATGAAACATAACTGAGCCCGGGGCCCCCGAACTCGGCGGGGATGGTGGGCCCGAGAAGCCCGAGCTCGCCCATCTCGCGAAATATCGCCTCGTCAGTGAGCTCCTTTCTAAAAGCATCGAGGATCCTCGGCGCGAGCTTCCCCTGGCAGTACGCATTCGCGGCGTCGCGCACCATGCGCTCGTCCTCGGTGAGCTGCTGCTCGAGCAGGAACGGATCGCTCCAGGAAAACTGCGCCTTGGGCTTTCTCTCGGGGGCGTTCATGGCAGGTCCTGTGATGAAACGGGCGAGACTTGATTCTACTCACGCTATTGCACGCGCTCGAGGATGACCGCAAGGCCCTGGCCGACGCCGATGCACAGCGACACCGCGGCGTAGCGGCCGCCCGACTGCTGGAGCTCCCGCGCCACGGTGAGCGCGAGGCGCGCCCCCGAGCAACCCAGCGGATGGCCCAGCGCGATCGCGCCGCCGTTGGGGTTGACGCGCGGGTCCTTGAAGTCGACCTCCATCAGCTTCAGGCAGCCGAGGACCTGGCTCGCGAAGGCCTCGTTGATCTCGATGACGTCCATATCGCTCAACTTCAATCCCGCCCGTTCGAGGGCGCGCGGGATCGCGTAGGCGGGTCCGACGCCCATGACGCGCGGCTCCACGCCGGCGCTCGCGGCGGCGAGGATGCGCGCCATGGGTTTCTTTCCCTTCTTCTCTCCCCAGGGTCTCGACCCGATGACGAGCGCCGCGGCGCCATCGTTGACCCCCGAGGCGTTGCCGGCGGTTACCACGCCGCCCTCAAAGAGGGGCTTCAGCTTGACCAAAGCGTCCATGGTGGCATCGCGGCGCGGATGCTCGTCTGCGTTGATGGTTTCCCCGGGAGAATCCTTTTTTTTCGATGGCAGAACCACAGGTCTGATCTCGCCCTTGTAGAAGCCTTCCTTCTCCGCCTTGGCGTACTTCTGCTGCGAGGCGAGCGCGAAGGCGTCGGCCTGCTCGCGCGTGATGCCGAAGTCCTTCGCGACGTTGTCGCCGGTCTCGGGCATGGAGTGGTTGCCGAACGCCTTCACCACCTTCGGGTTCGGGAAGCGCGAGCCGATGGTGGTGTCGAACATCTTCACCTCGCGGCTGTAGGGCGAGTCGGCCTTGCTGAAGACGTAGGGCGCGCGGCTCATGCTCTCGACGCCGCCGGCGATGTAGAGGTCGCCCTCGCCGCAGGTCACGGCGCGCGCTGCGTCGACGACCGCCTGCAGGCCGCTCGCGCAGAGGCGATTGACCGTCACGCCCGGCGTGGTGGCCGGCAGGCCCGAGAGCAGCGCCGCGAAACGCGCCACGTTCCTCGAATCCTCGCCCGCCTGGTTGACGCAGCCCAGCACCACGTCGCTGATCTCGGCCGGGTCGACCTTGTTGCGCGCCACCACTTCCCGGATCACGTCGGCGACGAGGTCGTCTGGCCGCACAGGCGCGAGCTTGCCGGCGTGCCGGCCGATCGGGGTACGCAGTCCGTCGTACAGATACGCATCGAGCATGTCTTACTCCGATGTGAGAAGAGAGACGCCGAGGGCGGCGCGCCGCCTCAGCCACGGGCTCGCGCGGTAGCGCGGCTCCCGGTAGATGGAATGCATCGCGTCGAGGATGGCAAGTACCTTCGTGGGGCCGATCGCGTCGCCCATGGCGAGCGGGCCCTTGGGATAGCCCAGGCCGAGCATCACCGCGCGGTCGAGGTCCTGCGGCGCCGCGATGCGCATCTGCACGATGTCGCAGCCGACGTTCACGATGTGCGCGACGACGCGCTGCGCGACGAACCCCGGCGAGTCGTTGATCACCGAGACCGGCACGCCGCCGGCGGCGAGGTGGGCACGCGCCGCTTCCACGACCGCCCTCTTCGTGACCGGCGTCTTCATGAGCGTGATCCGCTTGCCGAAGCCGAAGAGTGGATCGACCGCCACCGTGCGCGCCGGCTCGAGCCCGAGCTCGAGCGCCGCCGTGGTCGCATCCTTGCCGAGCGGGGCGATGATGCAGACTTCCGCATTCTTCAACTGCGTCGTGGCGAAGTCCTTGATCTCCGACCAGACGGACTTCGGCGGTCTCACCTCAGGAATTTTCTCCTCGGGGATTGGCTCCGCGCCTTCCTTGCCGTACGCGTACCATCCGCGTCCCGTCTTCCGACCCAGCAGGCCTGCCGCGACGCGTGGCTCGGCGAGGAAGGATGGCTTGTACTTCGGCTCGTCGAAATACTGGTCGTACATCGACTTCATGACCGCGTGCGCCACGTCGAGGCCGACGAGGTCCATCAGGCCGAAGGGACCGATGCGGAAGCCGGCGGCGTCGACCAGGATGCGATCGATCGTCGCGAAGTCCGCGACCCCCTCGGAAAGCACGCGCAGCGCCTCGGGCACGAAGGCGCGGCCGGCGTGGTTGACGATGAAGCCGGGCGTGTCCTTGCAGCGTACCGGCGTGTGGCCGAAGCGCTTCGCGAGGCCGATCAGCGCCTCGGTCGTGGCGGGATCGGTGAGCACGCCGTCCACCACCTCGACGATTTTCAGCACCGGCACCGGGTTGAAGAAGTGGTAGCCCGCGACGCGCTGCGGCCGCTTGCAGGCCGCGGCCATGGCGGTTACGGAGAGCGAGGAGGTATTCGAGGCGAGGATGCAGCTTTCGCTCACAATGCCTTCCAGCGCCGCGAGCAGCCTTTTCTTCTCGCCCAGGTCCTCGACGATAGCCTCGACGACGACATGGCAGGGCTTGAAGGCCTCCAGGGAGTCCACTACTTCCGTCCGCCCCAGGGTGGCGTCCACCTCGGCGGCTGACAGCCGGCCCTTCTCGGCGAGCCTGCCGAGCGCCTGGCCGATCGCCACCTTCGCCCGCGCGGCGGCGCCGGGCTGGGCGTCGTAGAGCAGGGTGCGCGCGCCGCACTGGGCCAGCACCTGCGCGATACCGCGGCCCATGGTGCCGGCGCCGGCGACGCCGGCGGCAAGATCGCTGCGGGAAGGGTCGAGCATGGGGAGGAAAAGCGTATTCTAGCGGCCGGGGCCGTGGCTATAATCGGCCGGAAAAGCGCATTAAAAACCGTACCCAAAAGCGGTAGCAGCGAGGAGGAGGCATGAAATACAGCAAGATCCTTCTGGCGTACAACGGCTCGCAGGAAGGCAAGCGCGCGCTCTTCGAGGCGGCCGACCTGGCGGGCTTCCTCGGCGCCGAGACGAACCTTCTCGCCGTCGCGAGCATGCCGCCTTCGCTCTTCCTCACCGAGGGCTTCGTGCCCGAGGAGCTCCTGGAGGAGGAGAAGAAGCGCACGCAGGCGGTGCTCGACGAGGGCATCCGCTCGCTACGCGAGCGGGGCTTCAATGCCACCGGGCACCTCGCGGTCGGCGAGCCGGTCGAGGAGATCTGCCGCCTCGCCAAGAGCCTCGGGGTCAATCTGATCGTGCTCGGCCACAACCAGAACACCTCGTTCGCCGCGCGCTGGTGGAAGGGCTCGGTGGGGGCGTCGCTCCTCGACTACGCCCCCTGCAGCATCCTCATCGCGCTGTCCAAGGTCTAGCGGAGCGCATCTGCGAAAGGGCCCGCGGAAGCGGGCCCTTTTGTTTCTAGAATCGGCCCATGCAGGGATTCGGACACAAAGGCAGGCTCGAAGACGCGCGCATGCTTACCGGCAGTGGGCGCTACGCCTCTGACTGGCAGCTTCCGGGGCAGGCGCACGCCTGCTTCGTGCGGTCGGATCGCGCCCACGCCGAGATTCTGGGAATCGAGAAAGAGCAGGTCTTGAGAATGCCAGGCGTCGTTGCGGTGCTCACCGGCGCGGACATCGAGGCAGCGGGGCTCAAGCCGCTGCCGGCGGCGGCGCCGATGAAAGGTCGCGGCGGCGCCGACCAGCTCGCGCCCTATCGCCCGGCGCTCGCGCAGAAGCTCGTGCGCTACGTCGGTGACCCGGTGGCGCTCGTCGTCGCCGAGACGGCGGCTCAGGCGCAGGACGCCGCCGAGACAGTGGTCGTCGACTATCGGGAGCTTCCCGCGGTGATCGACGCCCGCGGGGCGCTCACGCCCGGCGCGCCGCAGCTGCACGAGAACATCCCGGGCAACCTGGTGCTCGATTTCGTGGGTGGCGACGCGGCGGCGACCGATGCCGCCTTTGCGAAGGCGGCGCGGGTGGTGAAGCTTACCTCGTACCACACGCGCGTAGTGGGCAACCCGATGGAGCCGCGCGCCGCCACCGGCGTCTATGACGCACAAAAGGACACCTACTTCCTTTACGCCACGACTCAGGGCGCCACCGCGATGCGCGGCCAGATGGCCACGGTGCTCGGCGTGGCGCCGGAGAAGATTCGCATCGTCGCCGAGGAAGTCGGCGGCGGCTTCGGCGTGCGCTTCAATATCTACCCCGAGTACGCCGCGCTCCTCATGGCGGCGAAGAAGCTCGGCCGCCCGGTGCGCTGGATCGGCACCCGCTCGGAGGTGTTCGTCGCCGACGAGCAGGCGCGCGACATCTTCCACACCGGCGAGATGGCGCTCGACGCGCACGGCCGCATTCTCGGCATGCGCTTCGACTTCGTCTCGAACCTGGGCGCCTACCTCGCCTTCACCGGCAGCTTCGTCAACACGGTGAACCTCGTGAACGTGGCGAGCGGCGTCTACGACGTACAGGCGGTGCACGTGCGGGCGAAGCTCGTTCTCACCAATACCGTGCCCACCGCGGCCTACCGAGGCGCGGGGCGCCCGGTGAGCTCCTACGCCATCGAGCGCCTGGTCGACCAGGCGGCGCACGAGATCGGCATGGACCCGGCCGAGTTCCGCCGCAAGAACCTCGTGCCGAAGGAGAAGTTCCCCTACAAGATCGTCACCGGCTTCGAGTACGACTGCGGCGACTTCGAAGGCGTGCTGGACAAGGCGCTGGAGGCTGCCGACTGGAAAGGCTTTCCTTCACGTCGCTCTGATTCTCTTTCTCGCGGGAAACTGCGAGGGCGAGGCATCGCCACCTACATCGAGGCGAGCGGCGCCGGCGGCTTCGCCCCGTACGACGAGGCGCGCATCGACTGGGACCCGGACGGCGGCGTTACTCTGCGCTCGGCGTCGCACTCGCACGGGCAGGGGCATCTCACCGCCTACGCGCAGATCGTCGCGGGGGTGCTCGGCATCCCGATGGAGTCGGTGCGCCTGCGCACCGCCGACCCGGACATGAACATCGTCGGCAATCCGACCGGGGGTTCGCGCTCGCTGCTGGGCATCGGCAGCGTGATGCTACTGGCGGCGCAGGAGATCGTGAAGAAGGGACATTCCCTCGCCGCCGAGGACCTCGAGGCCGCGGTGGCGGACGTCGAGTTCGCCGAAGGGGTTTACCGCATCAAGGGAACCGACAGAAGCGTAGAGATAAGAGAGTTGGTAAGAAAACATCCGGGAGCGCTCGACATCGACCTCAAGGACAAGAAAGTCGGCTCCACGTTCCCGAACGGCTGCCACATCGCCGAGGTCGAGATCGATCCCGAGACCGGCATCGTCGAGATCGTGGGCTACGTCGCCTGCGACGACGCCGGGAACATCATCAACCACCAGATCGTCGAGGGGCAGATGCAGGGTGGCATCACCCAGGGCGCGGGGCACATCCTGGGCGAGCAGGCGGTCTACGACCGGGAGAGCGGTCAGCTTCTCACCGGCAGCTTCATGGACTATCCCATGCCGCGCGCGGTGCTCGTCAATGACCTGCGCGTCCTGGATTACCCGGTGCCGACCAAAACCAACCCGCTGGGCGCCAAGGGCGTCGGCGAGGCGGGCGTCACCGGCTCCATGCCCTGCGTCATGAACGCCGTCATGGACGCGCTGCGCCAAGGCGGCGTGAAGCACTTCGACATGCCGGCGAGCCCGCAGCGCGTCTGGAGCGCCCTGCAGTCGGCACGTGGAAGCGCTCGATAGGCTTTTCGACCGCGCGCGCGCCCGGCGCGCGCGCATCGTCCTTCCCGAGATCGACGACGAGCGCATCGTCGAGGCGGCGCGGCGGCTAAAGCATCAGCGCCTGGCCGAGCCGATCCTGCCGGACCCCGAGAAAGAAGCGGAGAAGCTTGGGAAATACTCGCGGCTCTATCCCGGAAACCCCAAGATCGCCGAGCGCGCGGTGCGCCGACCGCTCTTCTTCGCCGGGATGATGGTCAAGGCGGGCGACGCTGACGCGGTGCTCGCCGGTGTCGCGCACCCCACGGCGCGCGTGATCGAGGCGGGCATGATGACCATTGGCCTCGCCCAAGGCATCAAGACCCCGTCCAGCTTCTTTCTGATGTTGCTGGATCAGAAGACCCTCGTGTTTGCCGATTGCGCCGTCAACGCCGACCCTACGGCGGAGCAACTCGCCGACATCGCGCTCGCCTCGGCGCATAGCTGCCGGGTGCTCCTCGGGGAGGAGCCACGAGTGGCGATGCTTTCCTTCTCGACGAAAGGCAGCGCCCGGCACGCCCGCATCGACAAAGTGACTCAGGCGCTCTCGATCGTCCGGGCCAAAGACCAGTCCCTGGCCGTTGACGGTGAGCTCCAGGCAGACGCTGCGCTCGTGGACTCGGTCGCGAGGAGAAAGCTCAAGGAGCTCGGACCGGTGGCGGGGCGGGCGAACGTGCTCGTCTTCCCCGACCTCGACTCGGGCAACATCGCCTACAAGCTCACCCAGCACCTGGCCGGTGCGCGCGCAGTAGGACCGATCCTCCAGGGCTTCGCCAGGCCGATCAGTGACCTCTCGCGCGGCGCGAGCGTGGAGGACATCGTCGCCACCGCCGCGATCCTGGGAGCACAGGCCTAGCGATTCTCGAGGGGAACGTAGCTCCGCGTCTCAGGGCCGTTATAGAGCGTCAAGGGCCGGATGAGGATGTTGTTCTCCATCTGCTCGAGTACCTGCACCGTCCAGCCCGGCACGCGGCCCACGGCGAAGATCGGCACGAAGAGATCGGCCGGGATGCCGTTCAGGTAGTAGACCACCCCGGCGTAGAAGTCGACGTTCACGTTCACGCCGTGGCGCGCGTAGGGCTTCATCGCTTCGACGAGCGCTTCGAGGATCTGGTACCACTGGGGCTGGCCCATTTCCCGCGACAGCTTCTCCACGCCGGCGCGCATGTGCCGCGCGCGGGGGTCCTCGGCGCGGTAGACACGGTGGCCGAAGCCCATCACCGGCTCCTTCGCGGCGCGCTTGCGCTTCACGTACCCGGCGGCGTTGGCGGCATCGCCGATCTCCTGCGCCATCAGCATCACGTTCTCCGCCGCGCCGCCGTGCGCGGGGCCGGAGAGCGCGGCGATCGCGGCGACCATCGCCGCGTGCAGGTTCGCCTCCGTTCCCGCCACCACGCGCGCAGTGAACGCCGAGGCGTTCGAGCCGTGCTCGGCGTGCAGGATCATGTCGGTGTCCATGAGCCGCGCGGTGTCGGCGCTCGGGGCTTTGCCCTTCACCATGTACAGGAAGTTCGCCGCGTGGCCGAGCGACGGGTCGGGCGCCACAGGCGCGCGGCCGTTGCGGATGTGCTCGTGCGCCGCGACGATCATCGGCACCTGCGAGGTCAGCCGGACGCCCTTGCGCACGATCGCCTCGGGCGAGTTGTCCGCGACCTGCGGGTCGAACGCCGAGAGCGCGGACACGGCGGTCCGCAAGACGTCCATGGGATGGGCCGCTTTGACGAGACGAATCACATCCAGGACTTCGGCAGGAAGCGCTCGCGCCTCCTTCAGCTCGGAAGTGAACTTCTCCAGCTGGGAACGGGAGGGAAGCTCGCCGTAAAAGAGCAGGTAACAGGTCTCCTCGAACGTCGAGTGCTGCGCGAGGTCGTGGATGGAGTAGCCGCGGTAGCGCAGCTCGCCCGCGCGCCCGTCGATGTAGCACACGCGCGAGCGGTCGAAGTAGACGCCCTTCAGGCCGCGGTGAATGTCGGTTTTCTCGGTGGTGGCCTCGGTCATCTCGCTCGATTCTCAAAAAATGAAACGCGCGGCGCGCGGACGAAAAAAGTATAGCGGCGCGCGGATGCGAGGACCTGATTTGCCGAGGTCTAATTCGACGCCTTGAAGCCGGTGGCTTTCACGAGCTTCGCCCAGCGCTGCTGGGACGCGCGGATGCCGTTCGAAAACTCGGGATCCGTCTGCGCGGGCACGTTGAATCCCATGCCCTCGAGGCGCTTGCGCACCGCGGGGTCGGTATGGGCTTTGACCGCGGCGTCGAGGATGCGGCGCTGGATGTCCGCGGGTGTGTCGCGGCGCACGAAAAGCCCGAACCAGATGGTCGCCGAGAGTTCGGGGTAGCCGAGCTCGGCCATGGTCGGCACGTCGGGCAGCTGGCGCCAGCGGGTCATTCCCGTCGTCGCGAGCGCGACCAGCCTTCCGTCCTTGATGTGTGGCACGGCAGTCTGGAGCTGGGTGAACCCGAGCAGCACGTGCCCGCCGAGCATGTCCTGGACCTGGGGCGCCGAGCCCTTGTACGGGACGTGCGTCATCGGCACGCCGAAGCGTTCGGCGAGCTGGTACCCGAGGAAATGCGACGGGGTGCCGGGGCTGAAGGAGGCGTAGGACGCCTTGGCCGGATTCGCCTTCGCCCAGGCGGCGAGCTCGGCGAGCGACTTCACGCCGAGGGCCGGGTTGGCGACGAGCACGAGCGGGGCCTCGACGCCCTTGATCACTGCCGAGAAGTCCTCGAACTTCCAGCGCAGCGATTCGAACGCGCTCGGATTGATCTCCGTCATCGATTGCGTGCCCATCCAGATCGTGGTGCCGTCGGCCGGCGCCTTCTGCACGAACTCGGCAGAGATGTTGCCGTTGGCGCCGGGCTTGTTCTCGACCAGGACCTGCTGCCCGAAGGTGCGCGACATGTGCTCGGCAACCGTGCGCGCGTAGGCGTCCGTCGCGCCCGCGGGCGGCGTGCCGACGATGATCGAGAGCGGCTTGGCGGGCCAGTCCTGCGCCTGCGCGAGGCCCGTCCAGAGAAGCGCGGCGAGGGCAAGAATGCGGCGTGCAGCGGAACGGTCCATGCTTCCTCCTCGAAGGCGCATTCTTGGACAGCGTTGGCGGAGCGTCCACGAAAACCCGCGGGCGTTCCACTGGGTGGAACGCCCTATACTGCGGCGATGCGGACCATTCGCGCGCTCGACCGGGGGCTGGAAGTCCTCGTGTACCTGAGCGGCGCCGGATCGGCGAGCCTCCAGGCGCTGCACAGGGCGACCGGTACGCCGAAACCTACGCTTCTGCGAATCCTTAGGACCCTCGAGGCGCGCGGCATGGTGTGGCGGCGCATCGGCGACGGCCACTATTGCGCGAGCCATCACCTCACCAGCAGGACCCGCTATGTGGCGCAGACCGAGCGCCTGGTGCAGGCCGCGTCGCCGGTGCTAGACAAGCTCTGCGCCAGGACTCTCTGGCCTTCCGACCTGGCGATCCCGCGGCGCGACTGCATGGAAATCTGCGAGACGAACCGGCCGCTCGCGCCCATCCACCTCAACCGCGCGCTCGTGGGACTGAGGATCCCGATGCTCCTCACTGCGCACGGGCGGGCGTTCTTGTCCTTCTGCGATGACGATCGCCGGGACACCATCCTCGCTAGGTTGCGCAAGACCCGGGCTTCGGTGGAGGGCATGGTTGCGGAGACCCGCGCGCAGGGCTACGCGACGCGTGCGCCGGGATACCGGGGCAGCCGCCGCGGCGACGGGCTCCTCGCCATCGCGGTCCCGGTTTTCGGGGCCGCGCGGGTGGTCGGGACGGTGAATATCTTGTGGGTGGAACGCGTCGCGACCGTCGAGCAAATGGCGCGGCGCCATCTGGAGGACCTCAAGGCCGCAGCGCGCGGCATCGGCGAGAACCTCCGCGCCGCCTAGAGCTCGAACTTCTCCTTAGGGAAGTACTTCGCGAGCCGCTCGTCAGCGGTGCGCGCGTGCGCCTCCATGCCTTCCAGGCGCGAGATGCGCGCGGTGACCGGCGCGACCTGGCGGTTCGCCTCCCGGCTCATGCGCTGCCAGGTGACGGTCTTGATGAACTTGTGCACCGAGAGGCCGCCGGAGTAGCGCGCGGCGCCCTTGGTGGGGAGGATGTGGTTGGGGCCGGAGGCCTTGTCGCCGAAGGCCACGGTGGTCTCCTCGCCGAGGAAGAGCGAGCCGTAGCAGGTGAGGCTGGCGAGCCACCAGTCGAGGTCCCGCGCGTGCACCTCGAGGTGCTCGGCGGCGTACTTGTCCGAGACTCTCGCCGCCTCCTCGCGGCTCGAGCACACGACGATCTCGCCATAGTCGCGCCAGGCTGCGCTTGCTGCCGTCCGGGCCGGTTCCGGAAGCTTTGCGATGAGATCCGGTACCTTTCGCGCGACTTCTTCAGCGAGGGGTTTTGAAAGAGAAACCAGCCAGGCAGGGGAGTCGCTGCCATGCTCGGCCTGGCCGACCAGGTCGGTGGCGACGATGTGCGGATCGGCGCTGTCGTCGGCGATGATCGCGATCTCGGTGGGGCCCGCGAGAACGTCGATGCCGACCGCGCCGAAGAGCGCGCGCTTCGCCTCGGCGACGAACTTGTTGCCGGGGCCGACGACGATGTCGGCGGGCTTGCCGGTGAAAAGGCCGTAGGCGAGGGTGGCGATGGCCTGCACGCCGCCGAGCGTCAGGATCACGTCGGCGCCCGCGACTTTCATCGCATAGAGCACCTCGGGATGGATGCCTTCGCCCTTGTAGGGGGTCGAGCAGGCGACGACCGTTGGCACGCCCGCCGCCTTGGCGGTGGCGATGCTCATGTAGGCCGAGGCGATGTGCGCGTAGCGGCCGGTCGGCACGTAGCAGCCCGCGACGTTCACAGGGATCAGGCGCTGCCCCGCCACGAGGCCGTCCGAAAGCGTGGTGGAAAATTCCTTCATGGAAGCGCGCTGCGCCTCGGCGAAGCGGCGCACCTGGGCGGTCGCGAACTCGATGTCCTTCCGGATAGGACCGGGAACATCGCGCGTGCGGCGATCGATCTCCGCCGGCGAGACGACGATCTCGCCCTCCCACTTGTCGAGCTTGCGCGCGTAGTCGCGCACCGCGGCCTCGCCTCGCGCGCGGATGTCGGAGAGCATCTCCTCGACCACGCGGCGCGCCTCCGCCGTATCGGTCTCGGGCGTTTTCGCAGCCTTCTTCAGGTATTCCATGCCTATTTGCCGTAGATGAGCGTCGGGAGCCAGAGGGCGATCGCCGGGAATATCGCGATCAGCGCGAGGCCGAGGAGCTGCAGGCCCATGAACTGCATCATTCCGCGGTAGATGTCGCCGAGCTGCCATTCGGGCACCACGCCCTTCAGGAAGTAGGCCGACATCGCCACCGGCGGCGAGAGCCAGGCGGTCTGCAGGCACACCGCGACCATGATGCCGAACCAGGCGAGGTCGAAGCCGAGCTTCGAGACGAGCGGCAGCAGGAACGGCACGACGATGAGCACGATCGGCACCCACTCGAGCGGCCAGCCGAGCAGGAAGATGAGGCCCATCACGATGGCGAGGATCACCCAGCGGTTGAGGTCCAGGCCGAGCAGGGCCTCGGTGAGCATGGTAGGCGTGCCGAGGCGCGCGAACACCGCGCCGAAGAAGTTCGAGGCGGCGACGAGGAAGAGGATCAGGACCGAGATCTCGAGGGTCTTGATGAGCGCGTCGTTGAACCGCGCCCACGTGAGGCGCCGGTACGCCGCGGCGAGGACGAGCGCGCCGCCCGCGCCGCACGCCGAGCCCTCCGTGGGCGTGGCGAGGCCGAACACGATGCTGCCGAGCGCCGCGAACACGAGCAGCGCCGGCGGCACCAGGCCGCGGAAGAACTGCAGCCACAGCTCGCCCATGCTGCCCGCGCGGCGGTCCTCGGCGAGCGCCGGCGCGAGCTTCGGGTTGATGTAACAGCGCAGCATCGCGTACGCGGTGAACAGGAGCGCGAGCAGCACGCCCGGCAGAAGTGCCGCCGCGAACAGCGTGGTAACCGGCACCTCGAGCACGGGTCCCATCACGACCAGCATGATCGAGGGCGGGATCAGGATGCCGAGCGTGCCGCCGGCGGTGATGAGCCCGGCGGAGAGCTTCACGTCGTAGCCGGAGCGGATCATCGGCTTGCCGGCCATGATGCCCAGGATCGTGACGGAGGCGCCGACGATGCCGGTGGCGGCGGCGAAGATGGTCGCCACGAACATGACGGCGAGGTAGAGCGAGCCGCGCACCCGCGCGAGAATCTTCTGCACCGCCTCGAACAGCTCCTCCATGAGGTTCGACTGCTCCATCATGATGCCCATGAAGACGAACAGCGGCACCGCGGCGAGCGTCTGTTCCATCATGGTGGAGTAGAACTGCAGCGTCAGCAGGTAGAACACCAGCTCGCCGAAGCCCCAGTAGCCGAAGACCAGGCCCAGAAAAACCAGCGTGAACGACATCGGGAAACCGATGAAGATGCCGATCAGCATCGCGCCGATCATCAGCAACCCTATGGTTTCGGGGCTCATTGCTGGGGCCAGACGCCCTTGCGAGCCGCGTAGAGCGCCTTGAGGAGCTCGGAGACGCCCTGGATGACGAGGAAAGCCACGCCGACCGGCAGGCAGCTCTTGATCGGCCCGAGCAGTGGCATGAACGCGGTGTCGGTGCCGCGCTCGCCCTGCGAGAGCGAGCCCCACGCCCACTGGGTGGCGACCCAGAGGAAGATCAGCATCGACGGGAAGTAGAAGACGATGTACAGCGTCGCGTCCACGCGCGCCTGGGTGGTCACCTTCCAGTTGCGGTAGAGGAAGTCCGAGCGGATGTGCACGCCCTTCGAGAGCGCGTAGCCCGCGCCGATGACGAACATCGCGCCGTAGATCATGCGGCTGATGTCGTAGGCCCACATGGTCGGCGCCGTGAAGAGGTAGCGCGCCGTGATCTCGTAGAGCATGGCCGCCATGAGCGGCACGGTCGCCCAGGCGACGACGCGCCCGACCCAGTGGCTGAAGGTGTCGATGGCGACGATGGTCCGCGCCGTCCAGCGCGGCATGTCCGCAGGCAGGCGCGCGTCGCCGCGCCTGCCCGCGATCAGCTCATCCAAGCGCTATTTCTTCTTGCGTTTCTTGATCTCCGCCGCGTAGGCGGACGCCAGGCCCGCGTTCGACTTCTGCGCGTCGGCCCAGAAGGGAATCGCGGTCTCGGCGAAGGCCTTCTGGCTCTCCCACACCTTCTTGAAGAAGGGGTTCTCGGCGGCGTTCTTCTCGAAGTTCTTCATGGCCGCTGCGCCGTACTCGGTGAAGTACTCGGGGGGCGAGTCGTGCAGGATGACCCCGTGCTTGTTGACGAGCTCGTCCAGCGCCTTGCCGTTCTCGTGGATGCGGTAGGCCACCGTCTTCATGAGCGAGGCGTTCGCCGCCACCTCGATCGCCTTTTGCTGGTGCGGGGTGAGCTTGCGGTACACGTCACCATTGATGTACATGTCGGCGTTCACCACCACCTGATGCAGGCCCTGCTGGTAGTAGTGCTTCATGACGCGGTGGAAGCCGTAGGTCATGTCGGGCTTCGGGCAGCACCACTCGGCGCCGTCGAGCACGCCTTTCTCCAACGCCGGCAGGATGTCGCCGCCGCCCATGGCGACCGCGGCTACGCCGATGTCCTTGTAGATCTGGCCCGGGATGCCCGGCGGCGTGCGGAAGCGCCGCGTGCGGAAGTCGGCCATCGAGTTGATCGGCTGCTTGAACCAGCCGAGCGCCTCGGGTCCCACCGGCTGCAGGATGAAGCCCTTCACGTTGACCTTCATCTCCTTCCAGAGCTGGTCGTACAGCTCCTTGCCGCCGCCGTAGAGGAACCAGGACACCCAGGCGAAGTTGTCCATGCCGACGCCGGCGCCCGCGGCGGGGGAGCCGAAGAGCGTGGCCGCCGGGTGCTTGCCCGACCAGTAGTGCGTCCAGGCGAAGCCCGCCTCGATGAGGCCCTTGTCGACCGCGTCGAGCGTGTCGTTCACTGCGACGATGGCGCCCGCGGGCAGCACCTCGAAGGTAACGGTCTTGTTCGTGAGGTCGGAAACGTCCTGCGCGAACTCCTTGAGCATCGTGACTTCGTCGGCGGAAGTCGGGATCACCGACTGGATGCGGATCTTCACCGGCTTGCCTTGCGCGAGAGCGGCGAGCGGGCTTAGGGCGAGCGCAAGAGCGAGCGGCGCGATGAGCTTCAGCATGGCGGGGTTTCCTCCTCGGGAAAATGAAAGCGCTTGCAGCGAGGCTAAGCGCCGCGCCTCGCTGCGGTCAAGTTGCAGTGCAGCATGGCGGACCACAAGCGCTTTCATCCACAATGCGCCCGCATGAAACGGAAGGCCAACGCGAGGCTTGCGGACGTGGCGCGCGCCGCGGGCGTATCGCTGTCGACCGCATCGCGCGCGCTGGGCGCCGCGGAGCTCGTCAACGAACGCACGCGCGCGAAGGTGGTCGAGGCGGCGGCGATGCTGGGCTACCTGCCGCACGGCGCGGCGCGCGCTCTCGCCACGCAGCGCTCGCGCACCGTCGGAGCGGTGTTCCCGCCGGTGGACAACCCGATCTTCGCCGCCGCCACCCAGGCGCTCGCGCACGAGCTCGCCTCGCGCGGCTACACGTTGCTCCTCGCCACGCACGAGTACGACCCCGCGGGAGAGCTCGCCGCGGCGCGCGCGCTCCTCGAGCGGGGGGTGGACGGCCTCGTGCTCGTGGGCCTCGACCACGATCCCGAGCTCTACCGCATGCTCGCCCAGTCGGGGGTGCCCTACGAGCTCGCCTGGTCGCTCGATCCGGCGGGCTACCAGCACTGCGTCGGCGTGCCGCACCGCCTCGCCTCGGTGCGGCTCACGCAGCATCTCCTCGACCTCGGGCATCGCGAGCTCGCGGCGATTGCCGGCAGCACCGCGCGAAACGACCGCGCGCGCGACCGCCTCGCCGGCACGCGGGAAGCGCTCGCCTCGCACGGCCTGGAGCTCCCGCCCGAGCGGGTGATCGAGACGCAGTTCTCGCTCGGTCATGGCCAGCGGGCGATGCGCGACCTTCTCGACCGCGCGCCGGGCTTCACCGCGGTGGTGTGCGGCAACGACCTGCTGGCGATCGGGGCGCTGCACGAGTGCGCCCGCCGGGGGATCGAAGTCCCAAGGCACATGTCCGTCGCGGGCTTCGACGACATCGAGATGGCGGCGGTTGCCACGCCGCCCCTCACCACGGTGCGCGTGCCCGCCCCCGACATCGGCCGGCTCGCCGCCGAGCGCATGCTCGCGCGCCTCGCCGGCGAGCACGTGGTGCCCCTGGAGGAAGTGCGCGCCGAGCTCATCGTGCGCGAGAGCACCGGGCGGGCGCCGGCTTGATGCAGGCGGACGTCGTCATCGTCGGGGCCGGCTCGGCGGGCTGCGTGCTCGCGCACCGGCTCTCGGCCGACCCGCGCCGGCGCGTGGTCCTGCTGGAAGCCGGGCCGCGCGACCGCTCGCTCTGGATCCACCTGCCGATCGGCTACGGCAAGACCATGTTCCACCCGGTCTACAACTGGGGCTTCCACACCGACCCGGACCCGAACATGCACAACCGCCGCGTGTACTGGCCGCGCGGCCGGGGCCTCGGGGGCTCGTCCTCCATCAACGGCCTCATCGTCGTGCACGGCCAGCCCGAGGACTACGACGCCTGGGCGGCCCAAGGCAACGCGGGATGGGCATGGAGGGATGTGCTCCCGTATTTCCAGAAATCCCGGATGGAAACTTCCCCCATCGGCGAGCGGCACGAGCTCATGGAAGCCATCATCGCGGCGGCGAACGAGCTCGGCATTCGGCGCACCGACGACTTCAACGCCGGCGAGCAGGAAGGCGTCGGCTACTACCGGCTTTTCACCAGGAACGGCTGGCGCTCCTCGAGCGCCACCGCCTACCTGCGCGAGGCGGAGCGCCGTCCAAACCTCGAGGTGCGCACAGGCGCGCACGTCGGGAAGATCCTCTTCGAAGGAAAACGCGCGGCCGGCGTGCAGTACGGCAACGAGAAGGTGCTCGCCTCGGAAGTCATCCTCAGCGCAGGCGCGGTCCAGAGCCCGCAGATTCTGCAGCTCTCCGGCGTGGGGCCCTCGCAATTGCTTTCCTCCTTTGGAATCCCGGTCGTCATGGACCTCCCCGGCGTCGGGGAGAACCTGCAGGACCACCTGCAGCTTCGCGTGATGTACAAGTGCACCAAGCCCATCACCACCAATGACGATCTGGCCAGCTGGTTCAGGAAAATGAAAATTGGCTTTCAGTGGTTGGCGAAACGCACCGGCCCGCTGGCGATCGGCATCAACCAGGGCGGGCTCTTCACGCGCGTGCTGCCGGAATCGAAGACGCCGGACGTGCAGTTCCACTTCGCCACGCTCTCGGCGGAGCTCGCCGGCGCCCAGCCGCACCCCTGGTCCGGCTTCACGATGTCGGTATGCCAGCTCAGGCCCGCGTCGCGCGGCCGGGTGCGCATCCGCTCCACGCACCCGCAGGAGCCCCCGTCGATGCAGCCGAACTACCTCTCGACCGAGACCGATCGCCGCTGCGCGATCGAGGGCATCAAGCTCGCGCGGAAGCTCGCCGCCACCGAAGCGCTGAAGCCTTATATCGCGGAGGAATACCGTCCCGGGCCGAAGGCTGCGACCGATGAAGACCTTCTGGAGTTTGCGCGCAACTACGGCGCGACCATCTTCCACCCCTCGGGGACCTGCAAGATGGGCAGCGACCCGATGGCGGTCGTGGACGCGAAGCTCAAGGTCCACGGCGTGGAGAACCTGCGCGTCGTCGATTGCTCGATCATGCCGACGCTCGTATCGGGCAACACGCACGCGCCGGTGGTGATGATCGCCGAGAGGGCCGCCGACCTTATCCTCCGTTCATAGCGCGGGCGTGCGCTTGTGCCATGGCGTGGCCTGCTCGAACGCCCAGCCGATCCTCAGCGCCGTCGCCTCCTCGTAGCCGCGGCAGGCGATCTGCAAGGAGGTGGGAAGGCCCGTGGCGGAGAAGCCGTTTGGCAGCGCGAGCGCGCACCAGTCGACGAGGTTGATGGCGCGGGTGTAGATCGCGGCCGAGCCCTTCTGTTCGATTTCCTCCACGCGCGGCGCGGTGGTGGCCGTGCCCGGCGTGAGGAGACCGTCGACGCTCGCGAGGGCTTCGTTCCATTGGTGCTTGAGTTCCTCGCGCTCTCGCAGGAGCAGCAGGTAGTCCTTCGCCGACATGCCGCGGCCGAGCTGGATGCGCGGCCGCACGTCGTCGTCCACCGGCTGCTTCGGGTCGTCGACTAGGTGGCCGACGTACGAATAGCCTTCAGCGCCGATGAGGCGGCCGACCATGGCTCCCATGTCGGTGAACTTCCTGGGAAGCGATACATCGACAACTCGCGCACCGAGCTTCTCCAGCACGCGTAGTGACTCGTCGTATGCCTCGAGTACCTCCGCGCCTGCCGGCTCGCGGTCATGGGCCGGCATGCGCCCCAGGATGAGCCCCGCCACGCCGCGGTTGAGCCCGGCGAGCGCATCGTCGGGAGAAGGTTCCTTCAGCGCATTGAAGAGGAGCGCCGCGTCCTCGACGTCGCGGCACATCGGTCCCGGCGTATCGAGCGTGTGCGCAAGCGGCAACACGCCCTCGCAGCTCACGCGTCCGATGGTCGTCTTGAGGCCGACGATGCCGCACCACGCCGCGGGGATGCGCACCGAGCCGCCGGTGTCCGTGCCGATGCCGCAGGGCGCGAGCGCCGCCGCGACCGCGACGCCGCTGCCGGAACTCGAGCCGCCCGGCGCGCGCAGCGTCTTCATGTCCCAGGGGTTCCATGGCGTGCCCATGTGCCGGTTGGTGCCGAAGCTCCCCATGGCGAATTCGACCGAGTGGGTCTTGCCCAGGACGATCATCCCGGCCTGCACCAGGCGCTGCACCAGCCTCGCGGTCGTCGGGGAGACGCGCTTCTCCCAGACCTTCGAGCCGCCAGTAGTGACGCGGCCCTCGATGTCGACGATGTCCTTCACCGCGATCGGCACGCCGTGCAGCGGGCCGAGGCGGTAACCGGCGGCGATCGCCTCATCGGCCGCGTGCGCGGCGCGCAGCGCGTCGTCGGCGTACACGCTTACGAAGGCGTGCAGCTTCTCGCCATACTTTTCGATACGGGAGAGATAGAGCTCGACCAGCGCCTCCGAGGAAAGGCGGTGGTCGTGAACCGGCCGGAACGCGGCGTCCTCAGTAAGGCTCATCGCCGGCCACGGTGGTGCGATGCATGTGCCGCCGCACGGAAAAATCGTAGTCGGCGAGCGCGTAGTGCATCGTGCAGCGGTTGTCCCAGAAGACGAGGTCGTTCACCCTCCACTTGTGCCGGTAGGTGAACTCGGGGCGGGTCGAGTGCGCGAAAAGCATCTGCAGGATCGGCTGGCTTTCCTCTTTCGGCATGCCCACGATTCCCTTCGTGAAGCCGGGATTCACGTAGAGCGCCTTCTTGCCGGTCACCGGATGCGTACGCACCATGGGCTGCTCGACCGGTGGCGTCTTCGCGCGCTGCTCGGGGGTGAGCGGCGGACGCTCCTTGTGATGGGCGAAATACGTGTCGTACGCGTGGCTGTAATCGTGGATCGCCTTCAAGCCGGAGAGAAATTTCTTCATCGCCTCCGACAGGGCGTCGTAGGCGAGGATCATGTTTGCCCACATGGTGTCGCCGCCGATCTCGGGCATCTCGCGGCAAAGGAGCAGCGAGCCCAGCGAAGGCTTCTTCATGTAGGAAAGGTCCGAGTGCCAGTACTGCCCGGCATAGACCGCGCCCTTGAGCTTGCCTTCTTCCCTCACGTTCGAGACGACGAAGACTTCCGGGTGCCCCGGGAGGTTGAACTCGCCGAGCACATGGGTCTCGAGCGGCCCGAACTGGCGGCTGAACGCGACATGCTCCGGCGGCGTGAGATCGGCGTTGCGGAAGAGCAGGATACCGCGCTCGCCCAGCGCCCGGTGCAGCTCCCCGATGCTGGGTGAGTCGAGCGGACGCTTTAGATCGATCCCCGTGACTTCAGCGCCGCACGCCCGTGAGAGCGGCTGGATCGATATCACGCCGCGGCGCGCAGCCCCAGGATCTTGCGCGCCTCGGCGGGCGTGGCCACTTTCCTGCCGTACTTGTCGCAGTTGTCGGCGATCTTCCTGACCAGCTCGGCGTTGCTCGCGGCGAGGCGGTCTGGCGCGATCTTGAGGTTGTCTTCCAACCCGGTGCGGCAGTGGCCGCCGGTCTCGAGGCACCACTGGTTCACTTCCCACTGCGCGCGGCCGACGCCAGCAGCGACCCAGGTCGCCTTGGGCATCACTTCCTTGATTTCGCTTCTGAGGAAATCGAAGATCGACCGGCGCGCCGGCATCGCGTTGGGCACGCCCATCACGAACTGCACGTGCGGCGGGTCCTTGAGCAGCCCCTTCTTCACGAGGTTGGCGGCGTTGTAGAGCATCGCCAGGTCGAAGACCTCGACCTCGGGCTTGATGTCGTACTCGAGCATGGTCTTCGCCAGGCCCTCGACGAAGTCGGGCGGGTTCTCGTAGACCTGCACCGGGAAGTTCACCGAGCCCGTGGCGAGCGAGGCCATGTCGGGCTTGAGGTACAGCATCGCCGCGCGCTGGTTCTGGTCGCGGCCGCGGCCGCCGGTGGAGAACTGCACGATCATCCCGGGGCAGTGCTTGCGCACGCCTTCCTGGACCTTGGCGAAGAGCTCGGGGCTCGACCCGGAGGACTGGTCCGGGTTGCGCACGTGGATGTGCACGAGCGAGGCGCCGGCCTCGAAGGCTTCGTGTGTCGACTCGATCTGCTCGGAGGGCGTGACGGGCACCGCGGGGTTGTCGGCTTTCTTCGGGACGGCGCCGGTGATTGCGACCGTGATGATGACGGGCTGGCTCATGGTCAAATATTATCGGGCAATGTCAGAACGCCATCTTACCTACGAGGATCTGGTGCAAATCGTCGAGCTCGTGAAGTCGACGTCCCAATTCTCGGAATTCCGCCTGAAGATCGGCGACATTGAGGTCAGCCTCAAGCGCCCCAACGGGGAAGCCAGGCCGCTGCCTGCTCCTGTGCAGCGCAGCACCGAAGAGAAGGCTGTCTCCAGAGAAAAGGTTTCAGTTTCTGAGAATCTGCATGCAGTGAAGGCGCCGATGGTCGGCACCTTCTACCGCTCGCCCGCGCCGGGCGAGCCGCCGTTCGTCGAGGTCGGGCAGGAGGTCGAGCCCGACACCATCGTATGCATCATCGAGGTGATGAAGCTCATGAACTCGATCGAGGCGGGCGTGCGCGGCGTGGTGCGCGAGATCGCGGTGCCCAACGCCACCGCGGTGGAGTACGGCGAACTCCTCATGGGAATCGAGCCCCGGCCATGAAGAGAAAGCAGAAGCGCTTCGAGTTCGTGGACGTCACGCTGCGCGACGCGCACCAGTGCCTGTGGGGCACGCGCATGACCACCGCGATGATGACGCCGATCCTCTCCGAGATCGACCGCGCCGGCTACTCGGTGATCAACATTCTCGGTGGTGCGGTGTTCGACGTGTGCGTGCGCTACCTGCACGAGAACCCCTGGGACCGCATCGAGCTCCTCTGCAGCCGCCTTTCTACGCCCTGCGATGCGCTGACGCGCGGCCAGAGCCTCTACACCTTCGAGCTCTTCCCGGACGACGTGGTGGCGCTCAACGCGCAGCTTCTCGCGCGCCTGGGTATCAAGATCTTCACCGTCTACGACGCCTTGAACGACAACCGCAACCTCGAGTCCTCGATCCAGGCGGGACGCGAGGCCGGCATGAAGATCAACGGCTGGATGACCTACACGCTCTCGCCGGTGCACACCGATGCGTACTACGTCGAGCGCACCAGGGAGCTCCTCGCGCTCGGCGTCGACTACCTCTGCATCAAGGATCCGACCGGCCTCCTTACTCCGGAGCGCGGCGCGACGCTTTTCCCGGCGGTGGTGAAGGCATCGGGCGGAGTTCCATGCCAGCTGCATTCGCACTGCCAGTCGGCGCTCGCGCCGAAGGTCTACGAGGAGGCGATCAAGGCCGGATTCCAGGCCGGCTATACCGCGAGCGAGCCGCTCGCCAACGGTGCGTCGCTGCCGGCAACGGAAGAGATCGACCAGATCGCACGCAGGCTGGGTTACGAGAGCTCCATGGAGAGGGGGGTGTTGAAGGAGATTGCCGGCTACTTTCGATGGCTCTGCATCCGCGAGGGCAAGCCCGCGGGGCAGGTGGCGAAGTACGACCCGGCGCTCTACGAGCACCAGATCCCCGGCGGGATGATCTCCAACCTGCGCTACCAGCTCCAGACCATGAAGCTGGAGCACCGGCTGCCGGAGATCCTCGAGGAGATCGCGCAGGTGCGCAAAGACCTCGGCTATCCGATCGTGGTCAGTCCGTTCGCGCAGTACCTTGTAACGCAGGCGACGCTCAACGTGGTGCAGGGCGAGCGCTACAAGACCATCCCCGACGAGATCCGCAAGTACGCGCGCGGCTACTACGGCAAGGTCGCCGCTCCGATGAGTCCTCAGTTCTTGGAAAGGCTCAATCTGAAAAGCAGTGAGCTGGTGACCGAAAGACCAGGGGAACACATAGAGCCGTGGCTGCCGAGGCTGCGCAAGGAGCTCGGCCCGGCGGCGAGCGACGGCGATGTGCTGCTCGCGGCCTTCTACGACAAGGCGCTCCTCGAGCCTCTCAAGCGGCCGAAGCCCGAGTACCGCTTCAAGACCTCGCCGCTGCACGAGCTCGTCGCCTGGATGGGCGAGCGTCGCGACATCGAGCACGCACGCATCCGCTTCGCCGGCACCGAGATGACGTTCTCGGCGTGAACTGGAAAGGCAAGGTGGTGGTCGTCACCGGTGCGGCGCGCGGCATCGGCGCCGGCATCGCCGAGGCCTTCGAAAGGGAAGGTTGCCGGGCCCACCGCTGGGATGTGCAGACTGGGCTCGACATCACCGATCGGGCGAGTCTTGGGAAAGAAGTTGAAAGAATCGGTGGTATCGACATCCTGGTGAACAACGCCGGACTGCTCGCGCGCGGGGCGTTCGACGCGACGAGCGGCGAGCAGTGGGATCGTCTCGTAGCGGTGAATCTCACCGGCGTCTTCAACTGCGTGCAGGCGGTCGTACCCGCGATGCGCGGCCGGCGCGGCGCAGCGATCGTCAACATCGCCTCGGTCTCCGCGGAAAAGGGCGGCGGGGCGATGGGCAACGTCTGGTATGGCACCACGAAGGCGGGCGTGGTGGCGATGACGAAGGGCCTCGGACGCGAGCTCGGGCCGCAGGGCATCCGCGTGAACGCCATCTCGCCGGGCGTGATCGAGACCGACATGGTGCGCGATCACATGTCGCAGGAGCTGCGCGGCAGGATCCTCGCGCGTTTCCCGCTCGGGCGCTTCGCCACGGTCGAGGAGGTGGCGCAGGTGGCGCTTTTTCTCGCCTCCGACGCCGCTTCCTTCATTACCGGCGAGACGATCGCGGTCGACGGCGGCTTCCTGCGAACCTAGGGCGGGATTGCCGCCCCTATAAGAAGGACGATCCCGCCGAAGGCGGCGGCGGTCCTTCCTCCCGCTGTCAATGTCTTCAGGAACCATCCCCACCAGGCGGCCGACAGCAGGACCAGCGCGGCGAGGCAAGCGACGAACGACCATGCCATGCTCCAGGAAAGATCGGGGAACTTCAGCATGGCCGGGTTGAAGATGAAAACGTACGGGACGAAGACGCCGATGAAGGCGAGCTTCAGCGCCCGGATCGAAGTCTCCATGAACGAGGCGCCCGCGAGCTGCGACGCGGCCATCGCGGTGATCGCCACCGGCGGGATGATGGTGGCGAAGATCGAGTAGTAGAAGACGAACATGTGGGAGGCGACGCGCGAGTAGCCGAGCTCCTCGAGAAAGGGCGCGAGCGCGAGGGCCATGATGATGTAGGTGGCGGCCTCGGGAATCACGGCGCCGCACACGAGCGTCGCGATCATCACGAGCGGCAGCGCGATGGCGTGGATCTGCCCGACCGGCGAGAGCACGAGCGCGTTGGAGACGCTCGGTCCCAGGCCGGAGGTGATGACGGTCTGCGCCACCGGGCCGATGAGCGCGAGAAGCAACCCGAGCTTCGCCGCGGTCTTGGCGCCGTCGAGCAGGCCATCCCAGATCGCGCGCAGCCGGGGCCGGTAGCGGCCCTGCAGCAGGAAAGGCGCGATCACGGCGACGAGGAGCGCCCAGAAGGCGGCGAGCCGCGGCGTGTACATCTGCAGCATGAGCCAGGTGAGCACGCCCAGGCTGAGCACGAAGGTGGGCACCACCCGCACCACGAGCCCCCAGTCGACCGGCTCGCGCAGTCGCTCAACCCCCGTCGCTTTCGCGTGGAAGTACACGCCGAGCCCGACGCCAGCGTAGTAGAGGATTGCAGGCAGCACCGCGGCGAGCGCCACTGCGATGTAGGAGACGTTCAGAAAGAACGCCATGATGAAGGCGCCCAGCCCCATGATCGGCGGCATGATGAGGCTGCCGGTCGAGACCGACGTCTCGATCGCCGCGGCCATCTCGGGCTTGAAGCCCTGCCGCTTCATCTGCGGGATGGTGACGCGTCCCGTGATGGCGACGTTCGCCACCGCCTGGCCGACCATCGTGCCGACGAGTGCGCTGCCGACGACCGCGGGGTAGGCGGCCCCCCCGCTGATGCGCCGGCCGACCGACTTGCCGAGCTCGAGCAACGCGCCAATCGCGCCGGTGTGCGCCAGCACTGAGCTGAAGAGGAGGACGTAGAACACCACCTCCGCCGTGAGAGGGATGAGCCAGTAGATGCCGTGCACCGGGTGCAGCGTGGTGTAGCTGACGATGAACTCGGTGGTGTAGGGCGGGTGGCCGAGGAAGCCGGGGATATGGTGGCCCCAGGCGAAATAGGCCAGCGCGAGGCAGACCACCGTGGTCAGGATACCCCCCCAGGTGAAGTAGCCGGCGACCAGGATGCCGGCGAGGGCGGTCAGCCCGAAGACGACGTCGATCGGGTCGAGCAGGCCGGCCGAGGTCTCGAGGTGGTCGATGTTCGCCCAGAGGTAGACCGGTCCCGCCAGGCCGGCGACGATGGCCGCCGCGAGGAGTGCGATCTTCGTCCAGTGCGCGCCGGATTTGAGCATCTCCTGCAGCGCGACCAGGGCCGAGATCGAAAAGACCGCGCCGAAGAAGAGCGAGTAGTACTGCGAGACCGGCTGAAGCGTCACCCACACGTCCACCAGCTGGTAGAGGGCGAGGGCGACGGCTTCAGCCGCAATGAGCCATGACAGGGCGCGCGAAACGCCCGCCCTGGTGAACATCTATTATTTCTTCAGCACTTTCTCCGGCGGCCACATCCCGGCTTCCTCGAAGGCGCGCTTCGCCCCCGGGTGCACCTTGTTCGGCGCGTCGAGGAAGGGCCGCACCATGGTCTCCTTGTTCCAAGTTTTGCCAAGCGCGACGAACTGACCGGCCTTGGGCCCGAGCTGGATGAACGCCTTGGTGATCTCATAGGCGAGGGCCTCGGGGAAGTCCGGGTGCACCGCGCGCACGCCGACGTCGGCGAACCACTGCAGCGGCCGCGGCTGGTTGGGTAGCGAGTTGGGCTTGAAGTCGAGCGCGATGAAGGGCGATCCGGTCTTCTTGTTCACCTTATCGAGGACATCCTTCGGGATGTCGAGGTAGTGCCACGGCTTCCCGGAAGCGGCGATCTTGGTGAGGATCGAGCCGGGCACGATCTCCTTCAGGCTCGCGTCCACGTTCATCTGCACGAGCGCCGCGACCACGCGCCCGTCGATCAGCGAGTCGATGCCCTTGGCCGGCCCGAGGAACTCGATGCGCGTGTTCTCCTCGGTGATGCCGTAGCCTTCCTTGAGCAGCGTGTAGGCGAAGCCGCCCCAGTGCGTCTGGGTCTTCAGGCCGATGGCGATCGGCTTGCCCTTGAGGTCGGCGACCGTCTTTACGTTGGGGTCGGTGGTGACGAACCAGGAGTTTCCATGCAGCGTCTCGCCGTAGAGCCACTTCCAGTCCACCGCGATCGGCTTGTCGAAGAAGGGCTTGATACCCTTGTCGGCGAGCCACTCGGCGCCGGTGCTCGAGCCGAAGGTGGCGGTCTTCTGCATGTTCTTGTCGCGCTCGAAGAGCTTCAGGTTGTAGACGAAGCCGGGCGTCTCCTGCTGGAAGGGCCGCAGCCACGGATGGTTGTCGGCGACCAGACGGTCGAAGATGAAGTAGCCCTCCCAGCCCCCGCCGAGCGGGTACTGCAGGAAGGGCACGCGCACCTCCTTCTGCTGTGCATAAGAAGAAAAAGAAGTCAGCGCGGCAAGGACGACGGCAAGCAACAGGCGTTTCATGGTGTTCCTCCTCGGGGCGGCTAGGATAGCGCCGAGAAAGGAACAAAGGATTCCGTTTTCTGAGAATTTGATTCTGCCCGCGCTCGTCGCCGCGCTCGCTGGAGTGGTGCGCGGCATCACCGGCTTTGGCGGCGCGATGGTGATGGCGCCGCCGCTCGCGCTGCTTCTCGGGCCGAAGCTCGCGGTGCCGGTCGTACTGTTCCTGGAGTCCCTCGCCGCCGCGCCGCAGGTGATCGAGACGCGACGGCTGGTTCGCTGGAAAGTGGTCGGACCGATGCTTGCGGCCACCTGCGTCACCATCCCGATCGGCGGCTATTTCCTCGCCACCGCCGATCCGCAGACCATCCGCCGCGCGACCGCCGCCGTGGTGATCGCTTTCTCCCTTCTGCTCTTGCGCGGATGGCGATATACGGGATCGCAGAGATTGCTCACGGGCATCGGCCTCGGCGGGCTCGCGGGCGGCATGCTCGGCGCGACGAGCATCGGCGGCCCGCCGGTGATCCTCTACCTCCTCGCGGGGCCGGACCGCATCGAGACGACGCGGGCCAATCTCACGCTCTTCGTCGCAGGAAGCTGCGTGGCCGGGCTCGCGCTACTCTTGGCGCAGGGTGTGGTCGAAGCTTCCGCCATCGGCGCCGCGCTCTGGCTCGCGCCGGGGTACTATGCCGGCCTCGTCTTCGGTACGCGGCTCTTCTCCCGCTTCAACGATGTCCGCTTCCGGCGCTTCACGTTGCTTCTTATGATCGCGGTGTCGATCGGCATTCTCCTCGCCTAGCAGGCAAATGATCATCGATGGCAAAGCCCTCGCGGCGAGTATCCGCTCCGGGGTCAAAGAGAAGGTCGCGCGCCTGAAGGCGTGCGGCGTGCAGCCGGGCCTTGCGGTGATCCTCGCGGGCGACGATCCGGCCTCGAAGGTTTACGTGCGAAACAAGGTCCGGGCCTGCGACGAGACCGGGATCCGCTCCTTCCTCACGGAGCTTCCCGCCTCGGTCGGCGAAGCGCGGCTCCTCGAGCGCATCGGAGCCCTCAACGCCGATCCCGCAGTGCATGGCATCCTCGTTCAACTGCCGCTGCCGAAGCAGGTCGACTCCGAGAGAGTGCTCGAAGCCGTTTCGCCGGAGAAGGACGTCGACGGCTTTCACCTGCGCAACCTCGGCGCGCTCGTCGCCGGCCGGCCGGGCATCGTGCCCTGCACGCCGGCCGGCGTGATGCGGCTTATCGACCACACGGGCGTAAGCCTCGCGGGCAAGCACGCCGTGGTGATCGGCCGCTCGAACATCGTCGGCAAGCCGCAGGCCCTGCTGCTCCTGGCCCGCCATGCGACCGTGACCATCTGCCACTCGCGCACCGCCGACCTCGGGGCGATCACGCGCCAGGCCGACGTCCTCGTCGCCGCGGTCGGCAAGCCGAAGATGGTCACCGCCGACATGGTGAAGCGCGGGGCCTGCGTGATCGACGTGGGCGTGAACCGCCTGCCGGACGGCACGCTCGCCGGCGACGTCGATTTTCACGCGGTCAGGGAAGTGGCGGGGGCGATCACGCCCGTGCCCGGCGGCGTCGGGCCGATGACCATTGCCATGCTGCTCGAGAACTGCGTCGCGGCCGCCGGCGGCTGAGATTCTTCGCCCGCGCCGCATTCTGCCGGTCATCATCCTGGCGCAGTTCGCCGGCACGGCGCTGTGGTTCGCGGGCAATGCGGTTATCGGCGACCTGCAGCGGGAGCTCGGCTTGCCGGACGCCGCGCTGGGCTACGTGACTTCCGCGGTGCAGCTCGGGTTCATCGCCGGCACGCTCGTCTTCGCTTTCTTCGCGCTCGCGGATGTTTACTCGCCGCGCATCGTCTACTTCGTCTGCTCGCTTGCCGGCGCGGCGGCCAATGCCGCGGCGGCCGCGCTCGCCGGCGACCTGGCTTCCCTGCTTGCCTGGCGCTTCGCGGCGGGGTTTTTCCTCGCCGGCATCTATCCGGTGGGGATGAAGATCGCCTCGGGCTGGTTCCAGCATGACCTCGGGAAAGCGCTGGGCTTCTCCGTCGGCGCCCTCGTGCTCGGCACCGCGTTCCCGCATCTCCTGAAGGCAATCGGGCAGGCGCTCCCGTGGCAGGCGGTCTTGCTCGGCACGTCGGCGCTCGCCGTCTGCGGCGGCATCGCCATGCTGGCCCTCGTTCCCGACGGACCGTACCTGCCGCGCGGTGGGAAGTTCGACCCTCGGGCCCTGGCGACGATCTTCCGCGCGCCGCGCTTCCGCGCCTCGGCCTTCGGCTACTTCGGGCACATGTGGGAGCTGTACGCCTTCTGGGCGTTCGTTCCGGTCGTGCTCGCCGCCCAGGCTGCCGAGCCGCTCAACGTCTCGCTCTGGACGTTTCTGGTGATCGCGGTCGGGAGCCTCGGTTGCTTTGTCGGCGGCCTGGTTTCGATGCGCACCGGAAGCGCGCCGGTGGCGTTCGCGCAGCTTTTCGCCTCGGATGCCTGCTGCGTCCTTTCGCCGCTGCTCTTCTACTACGCGCCCACGCCGCTCTACCTCATGTTCCTGCTCTTCTGGGGTGTCTCGGTGGTCGGCGACTCGCCCCAGTTCTCCGCACTCAACGCGGCGAACGCGCCGCCCGGGCTGGTGGGCTCGGCGCTCACCATCGTGAACTGCATCGGCTTCTCGATCACCATCCCGAGCATCGAGCTTCTCAACTGGGCGGCGCCCCGGATCGGCGCGCCGTGGCTCTTCCTGCTGCTCGTGCCCGGGCCGCTCCTCGGCCTCGTCGCGCTGCGACCGCTTCTGCGCGAGCGCCCCTGCTGACGCTACGAATCGAGCGAAGCGGCCATCGCGCTCGCCGCCTTGCGCAGCACCGGCAGATACGAGAGCGCGCGCTCGAGCGGCATGCGGGAGGCGGGGGCGTGCACGGCGAGCGCCGCGCAAGCGCGCGTCTTCCCGACGACCGGCACGGCGACGCAGACCAGGCCGGCGTGGAACTCCTCGTTGTCGGTGGAATAGCGCTGCGCGCGAATCCGCGTGAGCTCGCCCGCCAGGCGCTTGGGGTCGGTGATGGTGTTCGGGGTGTAGCGCGGCAGCCCGAGCTGCGCGGCCAGGCGATCGCGCGAGGCCTTGGGGAGCAGCGCGAGGAGCAGCTTGCCGCTCGCGGTGCAGTGGAGCGGCACGTGCGAGCCCGAGGTCAGGGTCATGCGCAGCGGCCATGCGGTCTCGACCCGGTCGACATAGACCACCTCCGCCCCGTCGAGCATCGTGAAGTTGCAGGTCTCCCCGATCTCTTCCACGAGCCGCGCGAGGATGCCGCGGCGCTCCGCGCGCACGCTTGCGTTCAGCATGACATTGCGGCCGAGGGCGGCGAGGCGGGGACCGGGCGCGTAGCGGCGCGCGCCGGGCTCGCGCATCACGAGGCCGGCGGACTCGAGCATCCCCAGCATGCGGTAGAGCGTAGGCTTGGGCAGGCGCACCATCCCGGTCAGCTCGGCGAGCGCCGCCGGGCGCTCGGCCGCCACCAGGGCCTCCAGCACCGAGACCGCCCGCAGGGTGGCGGGGACGCTGTCTTCCTTGCGCGGCATGGGCGCCAGATTATCAGTTTTTAGAATGCCACCTGTGAGAAACTGAGCCGGCCCTTCTCTCTTTCTCTTTCGCGGACTTGCCCATGACCAACATCTCCGAAGTGAAGCGCATAGTCGTTTCCGGCCGCACGCGCATGACCCCGTCCGAGGCCTTCGTCGAGACGCTCGTCGCGCAGGGCGTGCGCGACGTGTTCGGCATCGTCGGCTCGGCCTACATGGACGCGCTCGACCTTTTCCCTGCGGCCGGTATCCGCTTCATCCCGACCGTGCACGAGCAGGGCTCGGCGCACATGGCCGACGGCTACTCCCGCGTCTCCGGCCGCCATGGCGTCTGCATAGGGCAGAACGGTCCGGGCATCACCAACTTCGTCACCGCGGTCGCGGCGGCGTACTGGGCGCACTCGCCGGTGATCGCGATCACGCCGGAAGCGGGCACGATGAACATCGGCCTGGGCGGCTTCCAGGAAACCGACCAGCTGCCGATCTTCTCGAGGATCACGAAGTTCCAGGCGCATATCAACAACCCGGCTCGCATGGCGGAGCTGACCGCGCGCGCCTTCGATCGCGCCATCCTCGACATGGGGCCGGCGCAGCTCAACATCCCGCGCGACTACTTCTACGGCGAGATCGAATGCGAGATCCCGCAGCCCATCCGCATCGAGCGCGGGCCCGGCGGCTCGAAGGACCTGGACGCGGCGGCGGAGATGCTCGCCAACGCGAAATTCCCGGTGATCATCGCCGGCGGCGGCGTGATCCAGGCGAACGGCGTGGAGGCCTGCGTGAGGCTCGCCGAGACCCTCGGCGCCCCGGTGGTGAACTCCTATCTCCACAACGACACCTTCCCGGCGAGCCACGCCCTCGCCTGCGGCCCGCTTGGCTACCACGGCTCAAAAGCCGCGATGAAGGTGATCAACAAGGCCGACCTGGTGCTCGCGCTCGGCTCGCGCCTGGGGCCCTTCGGCACGCTGCCGCAGTACGGCTTCGAGTACTGGCCCAAGGACGCGAAGCTCGTGCAGATCGATGCCGACGCCAAGGTGCTCGGTCTGGTGAAGAAGACGTCGGTCGCGGTCTGCGGCGATGCGCGCGAGGCGGCAGACGCTCTTGTTTCCCGTTTGAAAAACAGGTCCTTGAAAGCGAACAAGGCCGAGATCGCCAAGGTCGTGGAGGCCGAAAAGAAAGCTTGGAAGGAAGAGCTCGCGAGCTGGGACCACGAGAAGGACCCGTGGAGCCTCGAGGTGGCGAAGAGCTCGAAGTACATGCACCCGCGCCAGATGCTGCGCGAGCTCGAGCGCGCGATGCCGGCTGACGCGATGGTTTCGACCGACATCGGCAACATCTGCCAGATCGCCAACAGCTACCTGAAATTCGAGAAGCCGAGGAGCATGTTCGGCGCAATGATGTTCGGCAACTGCGGCTACGCCTTCCCGACCATGATCGGCTGCAAGGTGGCCGCGCCCGAGCGCACCGCGATCGCCTACGTGGGCGACGGCGCCTGGGGCATGAGCTTCGGCGAGATCCTCACCTGCGTGCGCGAGAAGATCCCCGTGACCGCGGTGGTGTTCAACAACGAGCAGTGGGGCGCGGAGAAGAAGAACCACGTCGACTTCTATTCGAACCGCTTCCTCGGCGTGAACCTCGAGAATCCGAGCTTTGCCGGCATCGCCAAAGCGATGGGCGCGGAGGGCGTGAGGGTCGAATCCCTGTCCCAGGTGGGAGACGCACTGCGCGAGGCCTGCAAGGCGCAGAAGGATGGCAAGACGACGATCGTCGAGCTCATGTGCACGCGCGAGCTCGGCGACCCCTTCCGCCGGGACGCGCTCAAGCTGCCGAAGCGGCTGCTCGAAAAGTACAAGGCCTACTCCGCGAAGTAGCCATTGGGCCAGGTCCTGGTCGCGGTAGGCGGGGCCTGGCCGCTCGCCTGGTCGGCCGCCGTCATCTTCGTCGCCTACGCGCTGCGCGGGGCGACGGGATTCGGCGCCGGCGTGGTGTCGATCCCGCTCCTGCTTCTCGCGCTGCCGATCGAGGTCGTGATCCCCCTCGTCACCGCCATGGGCATGCTCGCCTCGCTCGGCCAGGCCCTGCACCAGCGGCGCTGGGTAGACTGGGGGGCGGTGCGCGGGCTCCTCGTGCCCTCGCTCGTCGGCGTCGCCGCAGGCCTGGTGCTCTTCGCCGTTCTCGATTCGCAGGTGCTTCTCAAGGCGCTCGCCGTCTTCATCATCGGGTATGCGCTTTGGGGCTACCTGCCGCGCCGGAAAAGGGGTCAGGACCCTTTTCCTTCGCTTGCGCTAG
>DASRKB010000027.1:0-15269 GCA_035649175.1 Burkholderiales bacterium
GACCCTTTTCCGCTAGCGCAAGCAAAGGAAAAGGGTCCTGACCCCTTTTACCAGCAGTAGGCGAAGGCGGGAAAGCACTCCGACTTCGACCCGCGGGGGTCGCATCCCGCCTCGAGTCGCCCTCGGGCTTCGTCGAGCTCGATCGCCGACACGAAGCCCTCGCTCCAGTCCGGCGCGATGTCGACATCGTGCCCTCTTCGTCTCAGCTCCTCGATCGGCTTCGTGCCGATGCGCGGCTCGACGCGGATGCGGTTGGGCAGGCCCTCATGCGGCGCGAAGAAGCCCGGGAAGTGCTCGGTCGAGAGCCGCGGCGCCTCGATCGCCTCCTGCAGTGTCATGCCAAAGGCCGCGCGGCAGAGAAAGAACTGCAGCAGCCACTGGCCCTGGTTGTCGCCGCCCATGGTGCCGAAGCTCATCCAGGGCCTGCCGCCCTTGAACGCGAGCGATGGCGTGAGCGTGGTACGCGGGCGCTTGCCCGGCGCCACGACGTTGGGATGGTGCGCCGGCCCGAGGTAGAAGGTCATCATGCGCACCGAGAGCGGGAAGCCGAGCGCATCGATCACCTCCGCGGATTTAAGCCAGCCGCCGCTCGGGGTGAAGGAAGCCATGTTGCCGTGCTTGTCCACCGCGTCGACGTGCACCGTACCCGGCCCCCAGTCCTTGGGCGCGAAGCGCTCGTCCTCGGGCAGTAGCGGCGCGTTGCGCCTTGCGTCGCCCGGCCGCAGCTCCAGGCTCGAGCGACGCGTATCGATGAGCCTTCGCCTTTCCGTGGAATAACCCTCGGACAGGAGAATCTCTTCGGGGACCGGCGTCATCGACGGGTCGCCGTAGTACTGCTCGCGGTCGGCGAAGGCGAGCTTCATCGCCTCGACGAGCAGGTGCCAGTAGTCGGGGCTGCCGAAGGCCATGCCGCTCAGCTTCGGCCACATGAGCGCGATGGCCTGCAGCTCGGCCGGCCCCTGCGACCAGAAGCCGCACTTGAAGAGCTCGGTGTCGCCGAACCGGAGGGACACCGGAGCTTCGATCCGGGTTTCAAAAGCTTCAAGGTCTTCTCTTTCGAGAAGACCATCGCGCTCACGACTGAACTTGACGATCTCCGCGGCGACGTCGCCGCGATAGAACGCCTCGTGCGGGTCCTTGGCATTGGCGAGGTAATCGTAGGTGCGCGCGAGCGCCTCGTTGCGGATGAGATCGCCCACCTCGGGTGGCTGACCGTCGTGCAGGTAGAGCTTCGCGGTGCCCGGCCACTTCGCAAGGATCGTCTCGCGCAGCGGGGCGAGGCCGTACTTGTGCTGGTTTCTGAGGCCCGCCGAGAGCGGGAAGCCCTTCGCCGCGAGCTCTCGCGCATGGGAAGAGACCTCGCGAAAGCCCATGCGGCCCCAGCGCTTGAGCACCGTCATCAACGCCGAGAACGCCGCCGGCACCCCCGCGGCAAGGATGTCTTCCTCCGGTACGTCGCGCAACCCCCTCCGGCGGAACGCTTCCGGCGTGGCGGCCATCGGCGCGGCCATGTTGCCGTTGATGGAGATCACGCGGTCCTCGCCCGCCAGGCGCACGAGGATCGGACACTCGCCGCCGATCGTGTGCATCTGCGGGTTGACGAGGCCCTCGACCAGCGTCGCCGCCACCGCGGCGTCGAACGCGTTTCCGCCCGCCTTGAGGATGTCGACGCCGGCGTCCACCGAGAGGTAGGAGTTGGCCGCCACCGCGCCGCGCGTGCCGATCAGGCGCGGGTAGAACGTCGTCGAGTCGGTCGGCGCGATGCGGTAAGCCCGCAGGGACATGCTCGATTTTCTCGCAGAACGCCGGATCGACGAGGCCGTTTCGCGCGGCGAGCTCGACGACCTCCCGGGGCGCCGGCAGGCCGCTCGATCTCGACGACGACACAAGGCGCTGCGCAAGCTGTCGCGTTAGGGCCGGATCGACAGCGCCATGGCGCTTGCCGCGAGCAGCGCAGCGGCGAAAAGGAGCGCAGGGGTAAAGCCGCCGCTCCACTGGACAAGTGCGCTCGCAGCCAGCGGGCCGGCGATCTGTCCAAGCGCGAATGCCGCGGTCATCCCCGCGATGAGGACACGTGCCCTGGAACCGGCGAGCCGCCGCGCCTCCTGCAGCCCCGCCATGGTGATCACCACGAACGTGCTTCCCACGCAGAGGGCCGCGGCAAGGATGCCCGGAAGCCCGGCGATGAGTAGCGGCGACACCACGCCGAAGGCCATCACCAGGCTCGCGCCGATCCACACGCCGCGATAGCCGAGCGGCCGCGCGAGAGGTGCCGCGCCGAGCGTGGACGCGGCCGCCGCGGCGCCGAAGACCGGCCATGCCAAGCCAAAGAGCTCCGGCGACCCGATCGTCTCCTTCGCCATGACCGGGAGGAATGTTGCGGGGATGATGTAGGCGAAGCCGAACGCACCGTAGCTCAGCACGAGGCGCGCGAGCTCAGCGCGCGGAAGCGCCGCGGCGCCGCTCGCGGGCAGAGGAGCGGCGGCGGCAGGTTCTGCATCGAGCATCTTCCAGAGGAGGAGCGTCAGGGCGACCGAGGCCCCGCCGAGCCAAGCCCAGGCGGCGCTCGAGGATGCACGCAGGGCCATGAGGGCGAGACACGCGCCCCCGGCGGCGATGATGCCCACGCCTACGCCCGCGTATACGGTGCCGCCAAGCTCCGCGCGGCCCGCCCGCGCAAGCCGCTCGAGCACCGAGGCGGAGACGAAAACCAGCACCCAAGCGCTCGCCACGCCCGCCAGCGTCCGCAGCGCAACCCACGCCGGGAAATGCGCGGTGAAAGCCATGGCGAGCGTGGAAACGGCCATGACGAGCAGCCCTGTGCGGATCGCCGTGACAGGACGCAGCCTCAGGCTGATCGCCGAAAGCGCACCGACGAGATAGCCAGCGTAGTTGGCCGAGGCCAGCAAACCGGCCCGGGGAAGATCGAGCCGGCCTTCTTCCAGCATCATCGGAAGCACCGGCGTGAATGCGAACCGGCCGATGCCCATGGCAAGCGCCAAGGCGGCGAAGCCGCCGAGCGCGACCCGTAGCGGGGAAACCGCGCTCAGGAAGGCCGCGCCATGTCGGTCGGCCCGCCGATGAAGGACACGAAGGCGTCCTCGGGAATGGGCGGCATGCTCGCCTCCCAGGCCTGGAAGTGCTTCTTCATCTCGAGGAATTTCTGCGGTTCTCTCTTCGCGAGATTCGCGCGCTCGCGCTGATCCTTCGAAAGGTCGAAGAGGTACTCGTTCCCCTCGATGGAAAGCCACTTCCAGCTGCCCGAGCGCGCCGCCTTCTGCTCGCGGAACTTCATTCTCCAGAATAGATCTCTTTCCACTTTCCGCTCCGGCCGCTCGAGACAGGCAACAAGGCTGATGCCATCGAGCGGGTACTCCGGATGGGGCGAAACCCCGGCGGCTTCGAGGAACGTGGCGACCCAATCCATGGTGATCGCGAGCTGTGACGTGGTCTTGCCGGCCGCGATCCGGCCGGGCCAGCGCGCGATGTACGGCACGCGGATGCCGCCTTCGAGGAGATCCATCTTCTTCCCCATGAGCGGCCAGCTGTCGGAGAAGCGCTCGCCGCCGTTATCGCTGGTGAAGACCACGAAGGTGTTCTCGGGGACCGCCGCCAGCACCTTCGCGACTCCCTCGTCCATCTGCCGGATCATCTCGGCGTAGGTCCGCACCGAGCCGCCGTCGAAGTGGTAGAGCTTCTCCAGGCTGCGCGACACGGCTTCGTCCTCGCGGCGCTCCCACGGCCAGTGCGGCGCAGTGTAGTGGAGGGAAAGCAGGAACGGGTTCGTCTTCTGCTTGCTGATCCACTGGACTGCTTTCTCGGTGATCAAGTCCGTCAGATAGCCCTCGCGGCGCACCTCGGTCTCGTTCTCCCAGAGGTCGTGGGTTCCGACCGAGTCGCAATGCGTAAAGTAGTCCACGCCGCCGCTCATCGGCCCGAAGAACTCCTGGTAGCCGCTCTTCAGCGGCCCGAAGTGCGGCGCGAAGCCGAGGTGCCACTTGCCGACGAGCGCCGTGGCATAGCCCGCGTCGCGCAGCAACGAGGCGAGCGTCGGATGCGAGGGCGGGAGGCCGAGCTGCCCGTGGCCGCGCGCGCGGCTGGAGAGCGGCTCGTCCGCCGCGCCGCGCAGGCGATGCTGCCATCGACCGGTCGCTAGCGCGAAGCGAGTGGGCGAGCATACCGAGGAGTTGGCGTAGCCGTCGGTGAAACGCACCCCCTCGCTCGCCATCCGGTCGAGCGCCGGCGAGCACTTGCTGCGTCCTCCGTAGCAACCGAGGTCGGCATAACCGAGGTCGTCGGCGAGGATGAAGACGAAGCTCGGACGCAAGTCTGGGACCTGGAAGATGGGCCTGCGCCTTCGCGGGGGCGACCTACCTGAGTTCTTCTAGCCGCCGGGCTTGAACCCCGAGGCGCGGATCACCGGGCCCCACTTGTCGTAATCGGCCTTGAGGATGCGCCCGAGCTCTGCGGGGCCGAGGCCGGTGGGCTCGAGGCCCATGTCCTCGAGCTTCTTGTTGAGCGCGGGATCGCGCACCGCCGCGATCGCCGCGCGCGAGAGCTTGTCGATCGCTTCCTTCGGCGTCCCGGCCGGCGCGAAGAACGCGTACCAGGGCAGCGCTACGAGGGTCGGGTAGCCGGCTTCCCTGAAAGTCGGGACCTCCGGCAGCGGCGGGAAGCGCTTCTCGCCCGAAACGGCGAGAAGGCGTGCCTTGCCTGCTTTCACCAGCGTCGCGATGTCCGCCGCCACCGTGGAAATGCCCGAGATCTCGCCACCCGCGATGCCCTGCATGGCCGCCGCTGTGCCCTTGTAAGGCACGTGAGTGAGGTTTATCGCCGCCTCGCGAGCGAACATCACCCCGAAGAAGTGCGGCAGGCTGCCCGGCGCGGCCGATCCGTAGAAAGCGAGCTTGGAATCCTTCTTGACCGCGTCGACGTACTCGGCGAGCGACTTCGCCGGCATGCTGGTGGCGACGCCGAAGCCGAGCTGGAAGTTGGCGAGGTGCGCCACCGGCGCGAAGTCGGTGAACGGGTCGTAGCGCAGTTGGCCGGCGAACGAATGCGGGAAGATCGCCATCGTCGCCACCGGCGTCATGAGCAGCGTCGCGCCGTCGGGCGCCGCCGCCTTCACCACGTCGTTGGCGATGCGTCCACCGGCGCCGGGCTTGTTCTCCACGATCACCGACCGGCCGAGCGTGCCGCGCATGTGCTCCGCGAGCACGCGGGAAAGGATGTCGCTCGTCGCCCCCGCGGGGTAGCCGAGCATGATGCGCATCGTCTCCTGCGCCACCGCCGGCGGAGCTACGAGGACGGCGAGAAGCACGAACAGTCTTGACCAGGCCATCGTTATTCCTCCTCCTGAGAAGGACTGACAGTAAAGCACGGCAGGGCGCGCCGGGTAAGATGCCCTTTTATCACTGCGATAAGCGGCGGTTATATGCGCATGAACCAGATCCGCGATTTCCTGGCCGTAATGCAGGCGGGCAGCCTGCGCGCGGCGGCGCGTAGCGTCGGCGTCTCGCAGCCCGCCATCACCAAGAGCATCCGGCAGCTCGAGACCGAGCTGCACGTGCAACTGCTGCAGCGCAACGCGCGCGGCGCGGTGGCGACGCCGGCGGGCAAGGCGTTCCTCGCGCGCGCCCGCATTGTGCAGGCGGAGCTGCGCAAGGCGGTGGAGGACCTCGGCCCGTTCAAGGGTTCGGTCGAGGGCAGTGTCGCCTTCGGCATGTCGCCGCAGGGGGCGGTGCTCGTCGTGCCGGAGGCGATGCAGCAGTTCCGCCGGCGCCACCCCCAGGCGCGCGTGCGCATCCTCGAAGGCGTCGGCACGGCGCTGCTGCCGGCGGTGCGCGACGCCACGCTCGACTTCGCCGTGGCGGGCGGCGCCTTGCCTTCGGAGGAGCCGGGGCTGGGCTTCAAGCCCCTGATGCGGCTTCCGCTCGTCGTCGCGTGCCGCCAGGGGCACCCGCTATCGGGCGCCACGTCGCTGCGCGAGCTCGCTGAGGCGCGGTGGCTCGTCTATTACCCGCCCGGCCCGGGGGCGATGCTGCCGAAAGCCTTTGCGGCGGCGGGCGTCGCGACGCCGCGCGCGCTGGTGCAGTGCGAGTCCTGCGCCACGGCGCTCGCGCTCATCGCGCGGACCGACATGCTGGGGCTCGTGACGCCCGGCATCATCCAGAGCGGGCTGGGGCGCTACCGCCTGCAGCAGATCCGCATTCGCGAGCCGATACCCGCCCCCCTGCTGGGCATCTATCACCGTGCCGACGCGCCCTTCACCGCGGCGGCCGCGTCGCTCGTGCAGGCGCTGACGGCAAGCGCGCGACGCCTAACGCGGGAACGCTAGGCAGATCTTGCCGAAGTGCGCGCCGCTCGCCAGGTGCTCGAGCGCGGCCGGCAGCGCGTCGAAGTCGAATACGCGATCGACGACCGGCTTGAGCCGGTGCCGCTCGACCGCGCGCAGCATGTCGGCGAACCCCTCGGCGGTACCCACCGTGACGCCCTGCAGCCGGACGTGGCGCGTGACGATCGGGCCGAGCGGCAGCGAGACCTCCTGACCGGACACCACGCCGATGAGGCAAATTGCGCCGCGCGCGCGTACCGCGCGTAGCGATTGCAACACGCTGTGTGCGCCGCCGACGTCGATCACGAGGTCGTGACCTCGCGTCTCCTTGCCCCATTCCGGAGTCGTCCGATAGTTCAAGCCGTCCTCGGCGCCGAGCGCTTTGGCGCGCGCGAGCTTCTCGTCGCTGCCGGACACGACCGTCACGCGCGCGCCACAGAGCTTCGCAAAGAGCAGCGCGAAGAGCGAAACCCCGCCCGTGCCCTGCACCAGCACCGAGTCGCCGGGCTTCGCGCGCCCTTCGACCACGACCGCGGTCCAGGCCGTGAGCGCCGCACAGGGCAGCGCCGCGGCTTCCTCGTCCGTCAGGTGCGCGGGCGCGCGAAAGGCATCCTTCTCGTCGACGCGCAGGAATTCCTGCATCACCCCCTCCTGCGGCCCGCCCCTGCTCCTTCCGCGGTCGAAGAAGGGCGGGCAGATCCGCTCTCCTGGGGAAATCCCGGTGACTCCCGGCCCGATCTCGACGACCTCGCCCACGCCATCGGAGACCGGCACGAGCGGCAGATCGCCCGTCTGCGAGCCATAGCCGCGCCGCGGCACGATGAGGTCGCGGTAGTTGAGCGATGCCGCCTTCATGCGCAGCAGCACCTGGCCGGGCCCCGGGCTCGGGCGCGGCCGATCGACGAGCCGCAGGCTGTCGATCGACCAGCGCTCGAGCTGCCAGGCCCTCACTTCTTCTCGTGCTGGGCGATCGCCCGCTTGAGCTGCGTGTACTCGTCGCAGGGGAAGAAGCAGAGGCGGTCGAGCACTTTCAGGTGCTCCTTCGCCTTCTCGACGTTACCGACCATCAGGTAGGCTTCGCCGACGTACTCGTGCGCGCCGCGGTGCTCGGGGTCGATGCGCAACGCCTCGTTGTAGTGCTTGAACACGAGGCTCATGTCGGGGCTCGGGCCGCGGCGCACCGAGTAGGCATAGAGGTTGTGGTAGCGGGCGTTGCCGGGGTCCTTCGCGACCGCCTCGCGCAGCACGGCCGCCGCGGCCGGCCAGTCCTGCTTCGCCGCCGCCTCCTGGTAGCGCTCGATGACGGGGTCCTTCGGCGCCGCGGGCTCCGGCGGGTCAGCCGCGAGGGCGGAAAAGGATATGATCAACAGAGGAAGAAGGGCACGCATGCGGTTGGCCTCGGCTTGGGGAATCCTACTACTTTCGCTCACGCTAACAGCGCTGCCGGGCACGGCATTCCCGCAAGCCGGGCGGACGCCACAGACCCGGGCAGAGGCGCTCGCCGCCCTGCGCCACGCCGACGCGACGACCCGTGCCGAGGCGGTCGCCTGGATCGCCAACCACGGCGACGCGGGCGACGCGCCGCTGCTGCACGAGCGGCTGCGCGACGAGAGCCCCTTCGTGCGCAGCTTCGCCGAGCAGGGGCTGTGGCTGCTGTGGACGCGCTCCGGCGACCCGGGCATCGACGCGCTGATGGCGCGCGGCACCGAGCAGATGCAGGCCGGGGAATACGCGAAAGCCATCGAGACCTTCACCGCGGTCATCAAGGGCAAGCCGGAATTCGCGGAAGGCTGGAACCGCCGGGCCACGGTGTACTTTCTCGCCGGGCTTTTCGCGGAGTCGATCGCCGATTGCGGCGAGGTCCTTCGGCGCAACCCGCTGCACTTCGGCGCGCTCTCGGGGATGGGCGAGATCCACGTGCAGCTCGAGCAGTACGAGGAGGCCCTGCGTTGGTACCGCCGCGCGCTCGAGGTCAACCCGAACATGCCCCGCGTCGAGCTCAACATCAAGAGCATCGAGGAGATGCTGCGCGAGAAGCGGGGCCGGTCAACCTAGCGCGTCCAGGATATCGACGATCGCCTGCGCCGCCTCCCGCGGGCGCTCGAGCGGGAATAGATGTCCCCCCGGCACCCTGCAGATGACGAACTTCGGCCTCATGCCGGCAAGGCGCACGCGACGCACCACGTCGGAGTCCTCGCCGCCGATGAAGCCGGCAGGCACGCGCAGATCGCGGAGGTGGCGCATCATGCCGTGCGGGATGGTGCGGTAGATCTGGTATTCGACGAGGGGATCAATGCGCAGGCGCAGTTCGCCAGCGGCGTCGCGCACCAGGCCGTGGCGCACGTAGTCGTCCAGGCATTCCTCGGCAAGGTGGCGGTAAAGGCGCCGTGTCCGGAAATGCGCCTTGGCTTCTTCCACCGTTCTCCAGTGGCTGCGCCGGTCTCGCGTTACTCCGGCGGGCGTCACCCGGTCGACGACCCCCAGCCGTTTGGTTGCGCCAAGCAGCGTGCCGCGGAACGGGCCGATGATCGGCGCATCGAGCAGCACGATGGCACGGAAGAGCTCGGGCCGGCGCGCAGCGGCAAGGAAGCTGAGGTAGCCCCCGAGCGAGTGGCCGACCGCGTACACGGGGGGTTCCTCAATGGAATCGATCAGCTGCTCGACGAGATGGGGCCATCCTTCGCTGACCGGGTAGCCCGGATCCGTTCCGATGGCGTCGATCCAGGAAAGGCGATAGCGCTCGCCGAGCGCCCCGAGCATCGCCCCGTAGGTGCGCGCCGGGAAGCCGTTGGCGTGCGAGAAATGGAGCGCCGGCTTGGGCGTCCTAGACGTACTCCCTGGCTGCGGCCTCGGCATCCTGCGGCGCGCCGGTGAGGTAGCCCTGTACGAAGTCGCAGCCGCAGCGCTGGAGGAAAGCGCGCTGCGCCTCGGTCTCTACGCCCTCGGCGATGACGCGGATCCCGAGCGCGCGCGCAAGGGCGACGATAGCGGAAACGATCGCGCACTGGTCGCGGTCGCCCGGCACGTCGGCGACGAACGTGCGGTCGATCTTGACCTTGTCGACCGGGAAGCGCTTGAGGTACGCGAGGCTCGAGTAGCCGGTGCCGAAGTCGTCGATGGCGATCGACACGCCAAGCTGCTTGAGGCGCCTGAGCGTCCCGAGCGTGGCGTCGGTCTCCCGCATCGCAGTGCTCTCGGTAATCTCGAGCTCGAGCAGGCGCGCCGGAAGCCCGGTGTCTCGCAGCGCGCGCGCCACCAGCTCGGGCAGGCGCGGATCGTTGAACTGCCGCGGCGACAGGTTCACTGTGACCTGAAGCTCGCCGCCTTCATGGCTGCGACCGCCGATGAAGGTGTTCCAGCGGCAGGCTTCCTGCAACACCCACTCGCCGATCTTCAGGATCTGGCCGGTCTCTTCGGCGAGCTGGATGAAGCCCGAGGGCATCACCAGGCCACGCTGGGGGTGTTGCCAGCGCACCAGCGCCTCGTGCCCGGCGACGCGCCCGCTACCGGTCTCGGCAATGCGCTGGTAGTGCACGCGCAGCTCGCCGCGCCCGAGCGCTCGGCGCAGGTCGCTCTCCAGCGCAAGGCGCCGAGAGGCCGCCAGGTTCATCTGCTCGGTGAAGAACTGGTAGTTCGCGCGACCGAGCTCCTTGGCGTGGTACATCGCCGCATCGGCGTTACGGATGAGGGTCTCGGCGTCGCGGCCGTCGTCGGGAAACACCGCAATGCCGATGGAGGGAGTGACGATGAGCTCGCGCTCCTCGATGGTCATCGGCGCGGAAAGCTGGTCAATGACCTTCTGCGCGATGTGCGCCACGTCCGAGGAACGCTTGATCTCGGGCAGCACCAGCACGAACTCGTCGCCGCCGATGCGGCAGATGGTGTCGCCCACGCGCAGCTGCGCCATCAGGCGGCCCGCCACCTCCTTGAGGAGCGCGTCGCCCACCGCGTGTCCGAGCGAGTCGTTGATGGTCTTGAAACGGTCCAGGTCGACGAACATCACCGCGGTGCGCTGGCGGTTGCGTTGCCCGAGCGCGAGGGCCTGCGTGAGCCGGTCCTCCAGCAGGCGGCGGTTGGGCAGGCCCGTGAGCGCATCGTGGTCGGCGAGGTGCTGCGCGCGCGCCTGCGCGTCTCGCAGCTCGGCGGTACGCTCGGCCACCACGCGCTCGAGCTCGTCGAGCGCGCGCTGCACGCGCGAGTCGGCCTCTCGCTCGGCGGTAACGTCCTCGAAGCTCCAGATCCACTCCTGCTCGGGCTCGCCGGCGTCGATGCGCCGCCCGCGCGTGCGGCAAGGGAAGGTCGAGCCGTCGCGGCGCTTGAAGCGCCACTCGCTGTCGTGGCGCTCGCCGGGCGCGGTGCTCTCGTAGGCGAGCCGCCCGGCCTGGCGCCATTCCTGCTCGTCGTGGAAGAGCACCGCCGAGCTCTCGCCGAGGAGCTCCCCCGGGCCCGCGCCCACCATGTCCTCGAGGTAGCGGTTGCAGCGCTGGATGACACGGTTGCGCACGAAGGCGATGCCGACCGTCGCGTTGTCGAAGATCAGCTCCTGCTCGGCCGCCGCGCGCTGCAGGCGCTCCTCGGCCTCGCGCTCCTGGGTGATGTCGACGACGAGCCACACGTATCCGCGCGCGGGGTCGCCGGGCTTGACCGCGCGGCCGGTCATGCGGCACCAGAAGCCGGAGCCGTCCTTGCGGCGCAGCCATTGTTCCCTCACGAGCGTCCTGCCCTCGTCGAGCTCAGGGTAGACGCGCGCGGCCTGGCTGAACTCCTCGTCGGTAAAGTAAATGTCGCGCGTCGAGGTGCCGATCGCCTCCCCCGGGCCGTAGCCGAACATCTCCTCGTAGCGGCGGTTCGCCCGCACGGTCTTGCGGTCGCGGCGGAACGCGATGCCCACGGAGACGTTGTCGAGCAGCGCCTGCTGCTCGGCAAGCACGCGCTGCAGCTCGTCCTCGGCCCGGCGCTGCTCGGTGATGTCCTCCACGATCCATACCGTGCCGCCCTGCTGCGGGTTCTTGTCGTCGATCGCCTTGGCGATCATGCGGGCAAGGAAGGTGGAGCCGTCCTTGCGGCGCATCTTCCACTCGAGGTCGAGCTGGCGGCCCGCGGCAAGGATCGGCACGGCGATCTTGCCGAGCGCCGCATAGCTCTCGCGGCCCGGGTACACCACCTCGCCGGGCTGGCCGATCAGCTCCTCGGGATCCCAGCCGAACATCTCCGCGAACTTCGGGTTGCACAGGAAGAAGTGCCGCTCGCGGGTGAAGGCGATGCCAATCGAGGCGTTGGCGAGCAGCGCCTCGTACTCGAGCTGGGTGTAGCGCGCGCGGCCGGCAGAGCCCGCCGGCGGTGGCTCGAGCCCGGCTTCCACGGGGCGCAGGAAGGACTCGCTCACTGCGCGCGCTCGGCGAGGCGCTCGAACTCGCCGGCGTACCGGCGCAGCTCCGCGACTGCCCGCGCGCGCTGCCGGGGTTCGAGTGAGCGCTCGAGGTCGAGCAGCAGCGCGAAGAGCTGCCCCCGGCCGTCGGCGAGCGCCGCGGCGTAGGCGGGATCGCGCTGGCGATCCCAGTGCGCCGCGAGCTCCGGCAGGCGCTGCTCGAGCGCCGCGGGAACGCGCAGCTGCTCGAGCAGCGCCGCCTGCAGGCGGCGGTTCTCCCGGCCGCGCATCTCCGCGAGCAGCGGCGTGCTGGCGGAATACATTCTTACCCGCTCCTTCTGCGCCTGCGAGAGCGTCCCCACCCAAACCTCCAGTCGCTCAACGATGCGGCGGGCACGGCGCTCGCGGCGCTCGGCCTCGGAGCCCCGCAGGAAGTCCCGCTCGAACCGTCGGTTGTCTTCTGCGAAGCGTGCCTCGATGTGCGCGATCTGTGCGGCATCGAGACGCTTCAGCAGCGGCGCGAGCTCCGCCGCGCCGGCGCGCAGGCTCTCCCGCGCCTGCGCGACGAGGGAATCGTACCCCCAAAGGAGGTCCTCGGGCGAAACCCCGCGAGCGACGCGCGACGCGGCGTCCTCCGCGAGACGCGCGTACTGCGGCAGCGCGCGTGCGCGGTGCCAGCCGAGGAAGCGCTCGATGGCGGCGTCGAGCTCGTCCGAGGCCTCGCCATGCACGTCGAGGTAACTCGCCAGGCGCCAGCGCAGGTACGAGTCCGCGTTGTCATACGCGAGCCGCACCATGCTGCAGGCACCGAGCAGAAGGACGAGCAAGAAGGAGTAAAGCAGCGCCTTCGACGCCCTCACCAGAAGCTCTCCACGGTGATGTGGCCAGGGTTGCGCCGGCGATGCTTGCGCATGCCGCGCGCCATCAGCGCCGCCTGGGCTTCCTTCAGCATCTGCGGATTGCCACAGAGCATGACATGCGAGCTTGCCGGGTCGAGGGCCAACCCCGCCGCCTTCTCCAGCCGGCCGTCGGCGATCGCCGCCGGGATGCGGCCCTCGAGGGAGCCCGCATGGCGCTCGCGGCTTACGAAGCTCACATAGCGAAAAAGATTCCTCTTCGAGAGATCGGAAACGATGTCCTGGTAGACGAGCTCCTTCCCGTACCGCGCCGCGTGCACCAGCACGATGCTGCGGAATCGGCGCCACGGTGTCTCGGTGCGCAGGATCGACAGGTAGGGCGCGATGCCGGTGCCGGTCGCGATGAGCCAGAGCGTGTGGCAGTCGGGCACTTCGCGCAGCACGAGGAAGCCGGCGGGGTTCGAGGCCACATAGAGACGATCGCCGGGGCTCAGCTTGGCGAGGCGGGGCGAAAGCGGTCCCTCGGGCACGATCACGCCGTAGAACTCGAGCACCGGATCGTCCGGCGGGTTGACGAACGAGAAGGGCCGCGCGATGCGCGAGCCCTCATTTCCCGCTTCAGTATCGAGCGCGATCCGGACGAACTGCCCCGCCTGAAAGGCGAGCGGTGCCCCTTGGACCCGCAGCGAGAACAGCGTCTCCGTCCAGTGCCGGTTCTCGACAATCGTGCCCTGCAGCCAGCTCATCGTGTCCACTTCATTGGACGGTGTAAGGCTCCATCTGGATGTCGGCGAGCTCTCGCCCCAGCATGACGATCGCACCCTGACGGCGCGTATTCCCTGTCTCGGTGAACTCGAAAGTGTACGTGCGCAGGAACCTGAGTCGACCATCTTCGTCGCGCGAGAGCCGAAGCCGCGCGAACGATACCGTCTCGTCGAGGAACTGCAACTCGTAGCGCCGGCACGCGTCGCGACCGGCCCGCACCGCGCGCTCCCTCGCCCGTAGGCTGTCCACGGCGAAGAGCACGAAGGCCGCGATGAGGGTCAGCGCCCCAAGCTCCCACATTAGTCTTGCTTGATCAGGTCGGCCGCCTTCTCTGCGACGGCGATTACCGCGGCGTTGATGTTGCCCGAGGGGACGGCCGGCATGATCGACGCGTCCACGACGCGCAAGCCTTGCACGCCGATCACTCTCAGGGTCGGATCGACCACCGTCCCCATCCTGCAGGTCGACGTGGGGTGGAATACGGTCTCCCCGACCTCGCGGCAAAACTCGAGCCATTCCTCGTCGGTCTTCACCTTGCCGCCTGGGTAGTACTCGCCGGCGACATAGTCGCGCATCGGCGACGTCTCGCAGATCTTCCTCGCAATCTTCAGGCCCTCGACCATGACACGTCGGTCGTTGTCGGTCGCAAGGTAGTTGTAGCGGATCGCAGGCTGCGCACGCGGGTCCTTGGACCGGATGCGCACCGAGCCGCGCGACTCCACCTGAAGCTGCGATACCGCGCAGGTAAACCCCGAGTGCGCGTGCAGGATGCCGCCGCGCTTCGCGGTGGAGAAATTGATGAAGTAGATCTGCGCGTCCGGGCGTACCGCGTCCGGCCGCGTGCGTACGAACGCCGCCGCGTAGCCCGCGCTCACAGTGAGCGGGCCTCTTTTCCTCAGGACGTAGTTGACGACCATGCCTGCCTTGCGCCAGAGGCTCGTCATGTCGTCGTTGAGCGTGAGCGCGCGGTTGCAGCGCCAGAACGTGCGTGCGTAGAAATGATCCTGCAGGTCCTCTCCGACCGGGAGCTCCGTGATGAGAGGAACTCCCAGGGAGGAAAGAAGATTGCCGGGTCCAACCCCCGAGAGCTGGAGCAGTTGCGGAGAATTGAACGCCCCGCCGCTCAGGATGACCTCTCTTCCCTTGATGACTTCCCCGTCGCACTGCACGCCGACGGCGCGCTTGCCCTCGAACAGAACCTTGGTCACCAGCGTGTTCACCCGGACTTCGAGGTTCGGGCGCTTCTCCGCGGGGCGCAGGTACCCCGTGGCGGTGCTGCAGCGACGCCCGCGGCAGGCGGTCGCCTGGTAGTAGCCCGTACCTTCCTGCCGCGCGCCGTTGAAGTCGTCGTTGCGCGGGATACCCAGTTGCTGCGCCGAGGCGATGAACGCGTCGCAGAGCTCGTGCCGGTCGGGCAGATCGGCCACTTCCAGCGGGCCGCCGACGCCGTGCCATTCGTCGGCGCCGCGGTGCTGGTTCTCCGCCTTCTTGAAATACGGCAGGAGATCCCGGAATCCCCAGCCCGGGATGCCCCAGCCGTCGAAGTCCTCGGCTTGGCCGCGGATGTAGACCAAGCCATTGATGGAGGACGAGCCGCCCAGCACCTTGCCGCGCGGCGTGAACACGCGCCGGCCGTTCAGCGCGGGCTCCGGCTCCGACTCGTAGCTCCAGTTGACCTTGCGGTTGGTGAAGAGCCTGCCGTAGCCGAGCGGCACGTGAATCCAGAAGTGGGTGTCGCGCGGGCCCGCCTCGAGGAGCAGCACGCGCCGCGCCGGATCCTCGGTGAGCCGGTTCGCGAGCACGCAGCCCGCCGATCCGGCGCCGACGATGATGTGGTCGATCAAGGCTAGACGGTGGCGATCGGCGTCGCCGGCGAGCCCACGGCGCCGGGCAGCCGCAGCGGCGGCGCGGTGAGGAGGAAGCGGCTGCGCCCGTGCTCGCGCAG
>DASRKB010000028.1:0-3443 GCA_035649175.1 Burkholderiales bacterium
GCGCTCGAGGCCTCGCTCGAGACGAGGATCGAGCTGCTGCTCGACGAGTACCGCCATTTCCTTCAGGACGCGGCGGCGCTGGAAGCGCAGCTCGACTGCCTGCTCGCGCTCCACGGCCGCGAACGGATCGAGGGATGGAAGGTGCTCGCGCGCGCCGGGCGGTGGCACGAGCTCGTCGGGAAACTCCTGACGGAGCACTACGATCCCGCGTACCGGCGCTCCTCGAGCCGCAATTTCCCCGCGCTTGCGGCGGCGCGCAGGATCGGCATCGCCGGCGCGAGCGGGGCCGCTTTCGCACAAGCCGCGCAACGCGCCGCCCGGTAGACTGTGGCGGGCATGAACCCGCTGCGTCCCGAGACCGCGGTCGATTATCTCGAGGGCCTGCTCGAGGGCTTCGTCGCCTACGACGCGGACTGGGTCATGACGTACATGAACGCCGCCGGCGAGCGCATCCTCGGGCGCCGGCGCGAGGAGGTCCTGGGCAAGACCTGGCACGAGGCCTTTCCGCATGCGGTCGGCAACCCGGTCGACGAGATGTACCAGCGCGTGATGCGCGCGCGCGTGGGCGAGACGATGGAGTACCACTACCCGCACTACGGGCGCTGGATGGAGATCAGCGCCTCGCCGGTGCGCACGGGGGGCGTCGGCGTGTACTTCCGCGACATTTCCGACCGCAAGCGCGCCGAGCAGGCGCTTCGCGAGGCCGACCGGCGCAAGGACGAGTTCCTCGCCACGCTCGCGCACGAGTTGCGCAACCCGCTCGCGCCGATCCGCAACGGACTGCATCTCCTGAGAGCGGGCGGCGAGGCCGCGGTCCGGGCGCAGGCGATGATGGAGCGCCAGGTCGCCAACCTGGTGCGCCTCCTCGACGACCTGATGGAGGTGTCGCGCATCACGACCGGCCAGCTCGCGCTGCGCAAGAAGATGATCGATCTCGGCGACGCGGTGCGCACCGCCGTCGAGGTGAGCGAGCCCTCGATCCGCGCCGGGCTGCACCGGCTGGAGCTCGATCTGCCGGCCAAGCCCCTGCGCGTGCTCGCCGACCCGCTGAGGATCTCGCAGGTCCTCTCCAACCTGCTCAACAACGCGGCCAAGTACACGCCCGACGGCGGACGCATCTGGCTATCGGTGCGCCGCGTGAAGGGCCGGGCGGTGATCCGCGTCCAGGACGACGGCATCGGGATCGCCCCGGAGATGCTGCCGCGCGTGTTCGAGCGCTTCGTGCAGGTGCCGAGCGCGCTAAAGCGCTCGCACGGCGGCCTGGGGATCGGGCTCTCGCTCGCCAAGACGCTCGTGGAGCTGCACGGCGGCCGCATCGAGGCGAGGAGCGCCGGCGAGGGCAAGGGCGCGGAATTCATCGTATCGTTGCCGGCGCTGGCGGCCCATCCGCCCGGGGGAAAGACGAGCCGATGACCGACGAGACCTTCTACGCGCGCACCTTCGCGCTGGTGGCGCTTGCGCTGCTCGCCTGGCTCGTGTACCTGATCCTGCTGCCCTTCTTCGCCCCGATCGCCTGGGCGCTCTTCATCGCGTTCCTGCTGCATCCCACGCACCGGTGGCTCGCGCGCCGGCTGGGCAACCGGCCCGGCGGGTCGGCGTCGCTTCTCACCGTGGCCACGTTCGTGATGCTGATCGGGCCTCTGACCGGCCTGGGCGCGGCGTTCGCCGCGCAGGTCGCCGAGCTCCTGCGCCAGGCGCAGAACTACGCCGCCGATCACAGGCCCACCGACCTCTCGCAGCTCGCCACCGTGCCGATCATCGGCCCGGCCATCGCGTGGTTGCAGGAGGCCACCGGCTTCTCGCTCGCCCAGCTCCAGGCCTACGCGGTGCAGGGCGCGCGCGCGATCCTCGGCTCGCTCGCGGCGCTCGGCAAGAGCGCTTTCGTCGGCGCGCTGGGCACCGTCATCGGCTTCCTGATGATGATGTTCATCCTGTTCTTCGCCATCCGCGACGGGCAGGCGATGTTCGCGGACTTGCGCGCGCTCGTGCCGATGTCGCGCGGCGAGCGCGGGCGGCTCTTTGACCACCTCGCCTCGGTCATGCGCGCGATGGTCTACGGCACCGGCGTGACCGCCATCGTGCAGGGAATCCTCGTCGGCATCGGCTTCGCGGTCGTCGGGCTCCCCTCCCCGATCGTTTTCGGCGTCCTCGCGGCGCTTGCCGCGCTCGTGCCGCTCATCGGCACCCCGGTGGTGTGGGTCCCGGCGGTCATCGTCCTGGCGGTGCAGGGCCGCTACGGCGCGGCGATCTTCCTCGCCATCTGGGGCGGCGCAACGAGCACCGTCGACAACTTCCTGCGCCCGATCCTCGTCTCGGGGCGCGCGCAGGTGGGCGCCCTCACCGTCTTCATCGGCGTGCTGGGCGGGGTGTCGGCCTTCGGCGCCATCGGCATCTTCCTCGGCCCCCTCGTGCTCGCCCTGGTGATCGCGGTGGTGCGCTTCGTGCTCGAGCAGCGGCGCACAGCGTAAAAGGGGTCAGGACCCTTTTACGCGTTGAGTCCCGCCAGGACTCTTACGTGCTGCACGACGCTACGGCCGAGGGCGGAGAGCGCGTAGCCCCCTTCGAGCATCGAGACCATGCGCCCCTGCGCGTGGCGCTCGGCGATCGCCTTTACCTGCTCGGTCACCCAGGCGTAGTCGGCGTCCGCGAGGCGCAGCATCGCCATGTCGTCCTCGAGGTGGGCGTCGAACCCGGCGGAGAAAAGGATCAGCTCCGGTCGGAAGTCCTCCAGAGCCGGGATCCAGGTCTCCTGCACTGCCGCGCGGAACTCCTTCGATCCGGCGCCCGCGCGCAGCGGCACGTTCACCATGTTCTGCGCCGGGCCCTCGGTGCCGCTGTACGGGTAGAACGGGTGCTGGAAGGTCGAGGCCATGAGGACGTGCGGGTCGCCCTCGAAGATGTCCTCGGTGCCGTTGCCGTGGTGCACGTCGAAATCGATGATCGCCACGCGCTCGAGGCCGTGCGCGTGGATGGCGTGGCGCGCGGCGACCGCGACGTTGTTGAAGATGCAGAACCCCATCGGCCGCGCGCGGCAGGCGTGATGGCCTGGCGGGCGAACGGCGCAGAACGCCGAATTGTGCTTTCTTGTGAGAACGAGGTCGGTCGCGAGAACCGCCGCGCCCGCGGCGCGCAGCGCCGCCTGCAGGCTGAACGGGTTCATCGCGGTATCCGGGTCCAGATGTATGGTGCCGCTGCTCGGCGCGAACTCGCGGATCGCCTGCACATACTCGGGCGGGTGCACGCGCGCCAGCTGCTCGTCGCTCGCGAGCGGCGCGTCGTAGCGCGCGAGGTACTGGCCCAGGCCGGAAGCGATGAGCTGGTCCTCGATCGCGGAGAGGCGCGCCGGGCGCTCGGGATGATGCGCGCCCATTTCGTGCTTGAAGCACTCTGGATGTGTGACAAATGCGGCAGGCATGCGAATTTCCATCTTATCGCATCGAGTA
>DASRKB010000029.1:0-12079 GCA_035649175.1 Burkholderiales bacterium
GGCCCGGCGCCCGCCTACGCTATGTCGCTCAGCGAGACACCGAGGGCGCGCCTACGGGACCGTATTCGAGAGTGCATGCCAACCGAAGCAAACGGCTCGATCTCGTTGACTGCTCGGGCTTGGGCAGTTCGCGCCAGAGTCCCAGCGTAGGCGATGCCCAACCCAGCGCTCCAGCGGACCGCGAGCGGCGCGCCGCTGAGCTAGCGCGTTGGGCGCCTGATACTGCCAATTCGTAGGACTTGAGGGCCGTGACCGAAATCGAATTCCCTTTCCGACGCGCGATTCCAGATGATGCTGCGCAGCTGGCGCAGTTCGTTAACGTCGCTGGAGAAGGCTTACCGTTGTATTTGTGGGAGAAAATGGCAGAGTCTGGCCAGTCAGCTTGGGATGTAGGTTGTGAAAGGGCGCGGCGGAACGAGGGTGGATTTTCCTACAGAAATGCCATTCTTCGAATGGAAGGCGCCAAGCTTGTTTCGTGCTTGATTGGCTACCCCCTGAACGACGAGCCACCAGGTGCCGACCTTAAAGGACTGCCTCCGATGTTTGTTCCTTTGCAGGCACTCGAAGATCAGGTTGCCGGCACTTGGTACATCAACGTTGTTGCCACCCTCAAGGGGTATCGCGGACATGGATATGGCTCCGGGCTTCTTAATCTTGCTGAACGCATCGCGATTTCACTAAGAAAACGCGGTCTCAGCTTGATCGTTGCGGACAGCAATGTGAGTGCTCGTGCGTTGTATCAACGTTCTGGATTTCGGGAGATCGATAGCCGACCGATGGTGAAGGAAGAATGGAAGCATCCCGGTCAAAAATGGATACTCATGGCCAAGGATCTGTGAACAACCGGATGAGGAGCAGGCGCCCAACAGATGGCCCGTCGCGCATGGTCTTGCCGCCACATGCACGCCGCCGCAAACGCCGCTGAACCTCAGTCGTTAGGCGCCGCAGAGGCGCGGGTGGAGATCAACCATGTCGTCTGAAGTCGCTGAAGTCACGCGCGTCGTCAATGCCTTTGCCGAGACCTGGAATCGGCACGATATGGACGCCTTCGCTGAGCTCTTCGCGGAAGACGCCGAGTTCGTTAATGTTGTCGGTATCTGGTGGAAGGGACGGTCCGAGATCAAGGGCGCGCATGAATTCACGCATCAGACGATGTTCAAGAACAGTCGCTTGAGCATCCGGCAAATCGCAACACGCTTCCCCACGCCAGACATTGCAATCGCGCGGTGTCGCTGGACGCTGGAAGGTCACGTGTCCCCTGAGGGTGGAGCGCTTCCAGCGCGAAACGGCACCTTGCTCAATACGTTGCAGAAGATTCGTGGTGCATGGCGAGTAATCGACTCGCAGAATACCGACATCGTCGAAGGCGTTTTGTCCAGGCCCCAAAAGCTCGCGTGCTGATTGACGGGCATATTGACCATCCCAGAGGCCCAATGGATTCGCGCAGGATGAGACGCAACTTCGCCGCCGGTCTCCTCGCGGGACTGCGTGTGGTATGGCCAGTCTTGTCTATCCTAATCGCACTGATGATCGCCCTGGGCCTCGTCGTCGGGCTGAGGGAAGGTTGGTCGATACAGGAGTCAATCTACTTTGCATTCGTATCGGGCCTAACGATCGGTTATGGCGACCTTGCCCCGAAGACGCTGCTGGCACGCACGCTCGCAATCCTCATCGGGGTATGCGGCGTGCTGTTCACCGCACTCCTGGCCGCGATCGCCGTGAAGGCCCTCACGGCAGCCAGTGGGGACGGCGACCGTAGCCCGGTCAATAACAGAGTGAACGGGAAGCGTGACTCCTAACAGCGCGTTGTTGCCCGACGCCTTCAGCTCGCTGCGCTGCGCATACAGCGCGGCAGAACGCGAACGCTAGACCGCTCTATGGAGTTCCGAGTCCTACCGATCGCGGAAGAGCACATCGAGGGTTTCCGTTCGGTGTTGGATTCCGTGGCCAAAGAACGCCGCTACCTCGCGTTCCTGGAAGCACCGTCGCTCGACGAATCGAGGGCCTTTGTTCGTCGCAATATCAAGAAAGGCTATCCGCAGTGCGTCGCGTTGATTGAGGCCAATGTGGTCGGCTGGTGCGATGTGCTGCCCATCGACCGACCTACGAAGGCACACGGTGGTGTCTTGGGGGTTGGGGTACTGTTGGAGCATAGAGGCAAGGGCATCGGTACGGCGCGCTCATTCGTGTGGCGATAGATATGGCAAAGGCAGCTGGTCTAACGCGGATTGAGCTCACAGTTCGAGAGCACAACGATCGCGCGATCGCCCTATACGAACGGCTGGGTTTCGTTCGGGAGGGCTTGAAGCGCAACGCCGTGCGTATTGATGGAAATTACGAGAACCTTGTATGCATGGGTCTGGTGTGTGACAAAGCGGTCTAGCCAGTTTCGTGCGCACAGGCTTTCATCAAGGAGCGGAAGGTCATGCTCCTAATGGCATACGGCATCAGGTCTTTCAGTTCGCGACGTGAATAAGTAGTATCTGCCGCGACTATGGTTTCCCGGGATTGGGCGGGACGATGCACTCGATGGCGCATCTGTAGTGCTGTTGCCGGCATCCGACTGGCGGGGCAATCGACCCTGGACACAGTAGGATGGCCCCTCATGAACGCCGTAGCCGTCGGGCTGCCGTTCGATCCTGGGCAGCATGCGCACTGACGCTCAAGGCTAAGGGTGCTGGTCGTCGCCCGATCCAGTGAGCGCGTGCCGACTCTTTACGCGGGCGCTGGCGAAGTCGGGCTGCTGGTCGCACTTGCGTTCTGTTTGCCTGTTTTCGTGCAAGTGCTGCGCACGCGACCCGCCTCCGAGACCGGGCGCCGATCCACGTGATGCGTCGATCCCCGGATGACTCGCGAGGGATGGGCATGAGATCGACACCCGTTGCAAGGCTGCTGCGGCCATTGCTGGCCCTGACGCTGCTCGGCGCACTGTCGCCTCCAGCATACGCCTGGATCTATCCCGAGCATCGCGACCTCGGCATCCTCGCCGTGCAGCGACTGGATCCCGAGCGCCGAAAGGTATTCGATCGCCTGTGGGGCGAGGCGCGCGCCGGCGACGAGCAGCGCCTGTGCGCGGCCGGAGCCGACACCGAGCAGAGCACGGCGCCCTCGTGCATCGACTGGGCAGCGTTGAGCGCCATCGCAGGCGACCATTCGTGCTCGAGCCGCGAGATGTTCGAGACCGCGCGCAGCGCGGCGTGGATCCTCAAGGTGGCGGAGATCGCCGCGCAGCTCAAGCTGGATCTCGCGCAGATCCCGCTGACGGCGGCGCCGCAGCAGCCGGAGGGCGTCCGGGACCTTGTGACGGAGACGCAGCGCCGCTTCGCGAGCGAGGCCGCGCAGGCCCAGCGTGACAATGCGCTGCGCACCTCCAACGTCCGGCTGCAGCGCGCCGATCCTGAGTACGCGACACGCGCCGGGCGCAACAGCGCGCACTTCCTGCTCGCGCGCCCGGACACCAACATCGAGGCGGGCGACTATGCCGCGCTGGCGGTGAGTCCGGGTGCCCCGATCAGCGCCATCGGTGTCTACAGCTACTTCCACCTGAGTGCGTTGCAGAAGGCCTCGCGCCTGGCGTGGGAGCCGCAGCTCGCGCCTGCCGAGCGGGCCGCGCTCGCTCGCGCCGTGCTGGCGGACGAGGCGTTCGCGCTCCACTTCCTGCAAGACGTGTTCGCCGCCGGCCACATCGCCGGAACCTGGGGAGATCCCTCGCAGCGCGCGGGCACGCACGACTTCTACAACCAGCACGGGATCGAGGTTTTCACCTGGGCCGGGGGCAGCCGCTCCATCGTGCTGATGGGCGATGCGCACATGCGTCCCGAGGATGCCGAGCCGGCCTCGGCCACCGTACGCGCGAGCTTGCAGCAGGTGTTGGATGTCGCCTCCGGCCGGCCCGGCGGACCCGCCTTTGCGCACACGCCCGCCGCGCCGGCCACCCCCGATACCTTCGACGTGTGCGCCAACAACACGCTGCCCCACCGCGATCCCGGCGTGCGCTTCCTGCCGGAGCAGCGTCCCTTGTTCCGGGCCAACCTGGTCGGCACGCCTGTGCCGGGGCTCGGTCCCGGCTTGGGCAGCTTGCCGCGCTTTCGCAGCGAGATCGGGCCGTTCGTCGGCTTGTCCGGTTCGATCGACGGCCGCGTCGTCGACGGCGGCTTCGCGCCCGGGCAGACGCAGCACGGCGCGTTCGCCGGCCTCGACCTGTCGCTTCGCGCCGGCTTCGGTCTGGAGGGCGCGATGGGCGAGGCGGGCGACGGCCTGGTGTACGGCTCGATCGGCATCCGCAACGACTCGCCGTCGACCAACCGCTTCAACAACGCCGTCGCGGGGGGCGGCAACTTCAGCGCCGCCATCCCGGCCCGCGCGGGACTGTCCTTGCGCGTTCGCATGCCCTTCTATGTGATCCCCGGCGACCTGCTGCTGATGTCGCCGCTGTACCTCATCAATCGCGAGACCTACACCAACATGGCGGTCGTGGCGGCCAACGGCGGGCTGATTCCCTGGCAGTCCGGTTGGGCCACAGCGATCGGCCGCTTCCAGTTCGTCCTCGGGCGCGAGCTCGGTGTCACGTTCTATGGCCTGCAGGCCAGCGATCAGCTGATCGCGCCGGCGGTCGATGCGAGCGGTCCGCGTATCGTCGAGTTCGAGTCCATCGCCTATGACCTGCCGATCCTGGAGTACCGCCCCTATCGCGCCTTCTCGACCAACCAGAGCTCGTCGGTCATCATCCAGCTGTTCGCGTCGGCCGACGTGCCGCAGTCGGCCTCCACCGTCTTTCCTGCGGACGCGCCGACGCCGGACCTGCGCACCGTGTGGTCCGTGGGCCTGCGCCTCGTGTTCGATTGGCGCTACTATCCCTGAACCAGGCGAGCAAGAGCGGGATGCGAGCACTTGACTCGGACAACGGATGGCACCGCGGCGATGCGCCGTGGCGCTCGTCCCGAAGCCGCCGCTTTCCGTGGCCGGCCCTCGCAACCAGCCTCGCGCTCGTGGCATGCGCGCCGAAGCCGCTGATTCCCTATTCCGTCGACACGCCGCCGCTGGCGCTCGTGCCCGCCACGCAGGCCGGGGTGCAGGACAAGCGGGCACGCTTTCGGGAGATCTACTGTGCCGTCCTGGCGGCGCGCCAGGGCGAGGTTCCAGACCACCGCAGCTGCGAGGAAGCCCTGAACCGCGTCGGCAGCGAGCCGGCCGGCACGGGCCGGCCGGTCGATCTCGGCCCGTCGCGGCGCGCTCTGGTCGCCGCGGTGGTGGCGGGCATCGGCTACGAGTGCTTCGAGAAATGGCTGCAGGCCCCCGGCACCACCGCGACGCACGTGCGCCGCTTCGGCTACGACATGACCATCCTGAAGGTCGATGCGCTGTCGAGCTCGGCGCACAACGCGCGCCAGATCCGCGACGCAATCATGGCGATGCCTTCGCCCGCAGACCCACCGCGCCTGGTGCTGATCGGCTATTCCAAGGGCGCGCCCGACATCCTCGAGGCGGTGGTCGCGTATCCCGAAATCCGCGCGCGCGTCGCGGCGATCGTGAGCGCCGCCGGTGCAATCGGCGGGTCGGCCCTGGCCAACGATGCCGAGCAGTACCAGGCCGACCTGCTGCGGCACTTTCCCGGCGCGACCTGCGCGTCGGGCGATGGCGGCGCGGTCGACAGCCTGCGCCCCGCCACGCGCAAGGCGTGGCTTGCGCAACATCCGCTGCCCCGCGAGCTGCGCTACTACTCGCTCGTCGCGCTGCCGCAGCCGGAGCGGATCTCGTCGATCCTCACCTCGAGCTACAACAAGCTCGCCCGCATCGACGGGCGCAACGACAGCCAGGTGATCTTCTACGACCAGGTCGTGCCCGGCAGCACCCTGGTCGGCTACGTCAATGCCGACCACTGGGCGCTCGCGGTGCCGATCGCGCGCACCCATGCCACGACCGGCGCCCTGTTCGTGACGCGCAACGACTATCCGCGCGAGGCCTTGATGGAGGCGCTGCTGCGTTTCATCGAGGAGGACCTGGCGAGCGCCGGGCCGTAGTGTCGTCCGGCGGTTCGAGGCAACTGCGGTGAAGCTGAGCGGCTTGGTCACAGCCAGAATATGTCTGGCGTCTGACGTAACATGCCCGTTCAGCGTGGCACGCGACCGGGAGGCGCAATGGTCCTGCAGGGGTCCGACGCACACAGCGGCGTTCACGAGCCGGCTCTTCTGGAGCGGCAGCTCGAGGCTGCCCTCGACAACATGCCCGGCGCTCTGGTCTACACCGACGAACAGCTGAACGTCGTCTTATGCAACGAGCGCTTCAGGGAGATGTACAAGGTGCCGCAGGAGCTGCTACAGCGCGGACGTCCCTATCCCGACTTCCTGCGTTATCTGGCCGAGCACGGCTACTACGGACCGGGCGAGGTCGACGCGCAGGTCGCGCAGCGCATCGAGAGCCTGAGCAATCCGACTGGTCGTAGCTTCGAGGACCACGCGCCCGACGGCCGCTGGTTCCGGATCCTGCGCCGGCGCGTCGCAGGCGGCGGCACTGTCACCGTGATGACCGACATCACCGAGCATAAGCAGGCCGAAGCGGAGCTCGCCGCAAGGGAAGCCGAGCTCCATATCGCGCTGGACAACATGCCGGGCGCGCTCGTCTACACCGATGAGAACCTCAACGTGGTTTTCTGCAACGACCGCTTCAAGGAGATGTACATCGTGCCGCAGGAACTGCTGCAGCCCGGGCGCCCTTATTCCGGCTTCCTGCGCTACCTGGCCGAGAACGGCTACTACGGCCCAGGGGACGTGGACGAAATGGTCGCCCGGCGCGTGGAAAGCCTGTGCAATCCCTCCGGCAAGAGCTTCGAGGACCATACGCCGGACGGTCGCTGGTATCGCATTCTGCGCAGGCGCGTCGCGGGCGGCGGCACGGTCACCGTGATGACCGACATCACGGCGCAGAAGCAGGCGGAGCGCGACCTGATCGAGGCGACGCGCCGCACCGAGGAAGCGAACAAGGTGATTACCGAGAAGAACCGGATGCTCGAGGCGCTGAACGCCGAGATACGCGACAAGGCCGTTCAGCTGCAGGAGCAGGCGGCGCAGATCGCCGAGTGGAACGCGCGGCTCGAGACGCGCGTGACCGAGCAGGTGGCGCAGATCGGCCAGATGTCGAAGCTCACCCGGTTTCTCTCGCCGAAGGTGAGCGACCTCATCATGGCGGGCGATGCCGACGACCCGCTCAAGACGCGCCGGCGGGAGATCACGGTCGTGTTCGTGGATCTGCGCGGCTTCACGGGCTTCACCGAGACGGCGGAGCCCGAGGAGGTGATGAGCGTGCTGCGCGAGTACCACGCCGAGCTCGGCCGCGCGATCATGGCGCACGACGGCACGATCGAGCACTTCGCGGGCGACGGCGTCATGATTCTCTTCAACGATCCGGTGCCGGTGCCGGAACACGAGTTCCAGGCGATCTGCATGGCCCTCGAGATGCGGCAGGCCGTGGGCGCGCTGGTGCGCGGCTGGAAGAAACGCGGCCACGCGCTCGGCTTCGGCGTCGGTATCGCCGGCGGCTACGCGACCATCGGCACCATCGGCTTCGAGGGCCGGCTCGACTACGGCGCGATCGGCGCGGTGACCAACCTTGCCGCCCGCCTTTGCGGCGATGCGAAGCACGATCAGATCCTGATCTCGCCGCGCATCTTCTCCAAGGTCGAGGAGCAGGTCGAAGTCGAAGCGATAGGCGAGCTCACCCTGAAAGGATTCCAGCGGCCGGTCATGGCTCACAACGTCATTGGGATCCGCTCCCAGCGGTCTTCCTGAGGTTCGACTTTGATGACATGAGTAGGCTCCGTTAGTCGACGCCTACGGGCGCTGGATCGCTGTGCTACCCTTGCCTCGCCAGCAGGAAGCCGCTTTGCCGCCGGACCGAAGCGCCGGACCCGGCTCGAACGAGCAAACCTCGGAGGAACGCAATGAAGATCGTCATGGTCGGGCAGGGGGCTTTCGGCCAGAAGCACCTCGACGGGCTGAAGAACATCGAGGGCGTGGAGGTGGCGAGCCTCGTCGGCGGCAACCCCGAGTCCACGGCGAACGTCGCGCGCAAGTACGGCATTGCGCACCACACGACCAGGCTGTCGGAGGCCCTCGCACGGCCGGGGGTGGAGGCCGCCATCCTCACCTCGCCCACGCAGGTGCACGCCGCGCAGGCGATCGAAGTGATGCGCGCCGGCAAGCACGTGGAGATCGAGATCCCGATCGCCGACTCGCTCGAGGACTCGCGCAGGATCCTCGCGGTGCAGAAGGAGACCGGCAAGATCGCCATGGCCGGCCATACGCGGCGCTTCAACCCCTCGCACCTGTGGGTGCACCAGAGGATCAAGAGCGGCGAGCTCAAGCTCCAGCACCTCGTGGTGCAGACGTTTTTCTTCCGCCGCAAGAACATCAACCTGGAGGGCAGGCCGCGCAGCTGGACCGACCATCTGCTCTGGCACCACGCCTGCCACACCGTGGATCTGTTCCATCACCAGACCGGCGAGATCGCCTCGCAGGTGTCCGCGATCCAGGGTCCGATGCACCCGGAGCTCAAGATCGCGATGGACATGAGCATCCAGATGCGCACGCCGGGCGGCGCGCTGTGCACGCTCGCGCTTTCCTTCAACAACGACGGGCCGCAGGGCACGTTTTTCCGCTACATCTGCGACAACGGCACTTACGTCGCGCGCTACGACGACCTGGTGGACGGCAAGGAACAGCCGATCGACCTCAAGGGCGTGGACGTGTCGATGAACGGCATCGAGCTGCAGGACCGGGAGTTCGTGGCGGCGATCCGCGAGCGCCGCGAGCCGCGCTCGAGCGTGGCGCAGGTGATGCCCGCGATGGAGGTCCTAGACCGGCTGGAGCAGTGCTTCGCTGACTGATCCCGCTATGCCGCCTCGAGGATGATGTTGCCCACGCCGGTGGACGACGCCGGCACGTGATAGAAGCGGTACACCTCACGCACGCTCGCCCCGAGCGCGCCGCGCATGATGAGCCACATCACGAGCTCGATGGCCTCGGCGCCGGCGTCGCGCAGGTACTCGATCGGCGGGATGCGCGCGAGCTGCTCGGGGTCGCGCGTCAGGCCATCGAGAAATGCTTTGTCGAACCCCTTGTTGATGAGCCCCGCGCGCGGGCCCTGGATCTGGTGCGACATGCCGCCGGTGCCGAAGATCACCACGCGCAGGTCCTCGTCCCAGCTCTCGACGGCCTTCTTGATCGCCTTGCCCAGGTTGTAGCAGCGCTTGCCGGTGGGCGCGGGATACTGGACCACGTTTACCGCGAGCGGGATCACGCGCACGGGCCAGGCCTGCGGCTGGCCGAAGAGCAGTGTCATCGGCACGGTGAGGCCGTGGTCTACCTGCATCTCGTTCACGATCGTGATGTCGAATTCGTCCAGGACGAGCGACTGCACCATGTGCGCGGCGAGCTCGGGGTAGCCCTTCACCACGGGCACGGGGCGCGGACCCCAGCCCTCGTCCGCGATGGGGAACTCGGCGCCGCAGCCGAGCGCGAAGGTGGGGATGATCTTGAAATCGAACGCATTCACGTGGTCGTTGTAGACCACGATCGCGACGTCGGGCTTCGTCTGGGCAATCCACTTCTTCGCGGGCTCATAGCCTTTGAAGAGCGGGACCCAGTAGGGATCCGCCGTGCGGCCGTTGTCCACCGCCGCGCCGATCGCGGGCGTATGCGACGTGCCGACGCCGGCGATGATCCTCGCCATCAGCCCTTGCCTTCGGACTTCGAGCGCCACCCGTCCGGGGAGCGCCCGCCCGAGAGCATCATCTTCACGTACTCGTCTTCGGGCACACCCACCATCTGCGAAGCCATGAACTGGTAGGACTTCTTGTCCGTGAACGCGAGTTTCGCGAGCGCGTACGACACACCGCCGAGCTCGAGCAGCCGGTTCCAGGCCCGGCTCACGACGGCGTCGCGCTGCTCCTCGGTCATCGGAAATTTCTGCAGGTACTTGCGCTCGTCGGCAAGGAACTCGGCGCGGTTCTCCGCCTTCATCAGCGAGTACAGGAACGCGTTCAGGTGGTAGCCGATCCGGGCGCGCTCGGCGTCGAACACCCATGTGCCCGGGATGTCGTCGTAGTCCTGAGGCTTCTTGCTCATGCCAGAGTCCTATTCTAGCGGAGGAGGATGAGGCGATAGCATGAGGCAACGATGAAGGGGATACGCCTGCTTTCGATCGGCGCCCTGCTCGCGGTCACGCTTCCCCTATGACGACTTCGTCGCGGGTACCGTAAGATCGCGGGACGGAACGGTGGAAGACGCTAGATTCTCCGACCTGGATCGCGACGGCGTGCCCGAGATCATCGTAGTCATCCGCTCTGCCGCGCGGCGGCAAGCCGGTCTCGCTCTGGCGGTTCTTCCAGGAGGACCTCGCGATCGCCGAGCCCGCCGGCGAGGTGGACATCAGCCTTCGCTACCGTGCCGCGTATGCGCGGGGCGCGCCCGAGGCCCTCGTCGAGGATCTCCGCGTCGAGATGCGCGACGTGGCGCTCGCGCAGGCTGGCGCGCCGATGCCGTTCCTCGAGCTCAAGTCGGCGGCGGTCGCGGGCGGCCGCTTCGACCTCGGCGCGCGTGGCGCGGAAGGAAACCGCCGCCGCGGAGGGCGAGCGCGCGAAGCTCGCGCTCGACGTGTTGGGCGGAGGCTAGGAACCTTGAATCGCCACCCCCGCGGGCTCTTACAGAGAGTCCCTAGGGGATCGCCACCGCCGACAGGAGCTGCGCGCCGACGTCGACGCGGCGCGCCGAGTCGTGCACCGGGCGCAGGCGGTGCGCGGCGACGCCGGGGAGGATGGCCTGCACGTCCTCGGGGATCACCTTGTCGCGGCCCTCGAGCAGCGCCCAGGCGCGCGAGGAGCGCACGAGGGCGAGCGCAGCGCGCGGCGAGAGGCCGGCGACGTATTCGGGCGAGCGGCGCGTGTGCTCGACGATCGCCTGCACGTAGTCGAGGAGGGCGGGCGCGACGTGGATCTTCTCCACCCGCGCCTGGAGCTCCACCAGTTCCGCCGGCGACATGCAGGCGTCGAGGGTCGCGAGCAGGTCGCGCCGGTCGGTGCCCGAAAGCAGCGCGCGCTCCGCGTGTCGATCGGGGTAGCCGAGCTCGATCCTCATCAGGAAGCGGTCGAGCTGCGACTCTGGAAGCGGGAAGGTGCCGACCTGCTCGGAAGGGTTCTGCGTGGCGATGACGAAGAAGGGCTCGGGGAGCTTGCGCGTCACGCCATCCGAGGTTACCTGGTGCTCTTCCATCGCCTCGAGCAGCGCGGACTGGGTCTTGGGCGTGGCGCGGTTCACTTCGTCGGCGAGGATGACCTGCGCGAAAATCGGCCCGGGGTGGAAGCTGAACCCGCCGGTATCGCGCTCGTAGATCGATACGCCGACGATGTCGGCGGGCAGCATGTCGCTCGTGAACTGGATGCGCTGGAACTGCAGCCCGAGCGATCTTGCGAGCACGTGCGCGAGGGTGGTCTTGCCCACGCCCGGCAGATCCTCGATGAGCAGATGACCGCGGGCGAGCAGGCAGGCGAGCGCGAGGCGCACCTGCGCCTCCTTGCCGAGGATGATGTGCCCGGCGGCCTCGATGACGCGCTCGATCGGCGCGGTGGCGAGTGATTTCGGCTGGAACTCCGCTTTCGCCAGCATGACCGCATTGTACTCGATGCGCTAAGATTCAATGCCTTATGGCATGCGCGCTCATCACCCATCCGGACTGCTTGAAGCATGAGATGGGCGCCTGGCACCCCGAGCGCCCCGAACGGCTCACGGCAATCGAGGACCAGCTCATCGCCTCGGGGATCGGCCAGTATCTCGAGCGCCACGATGCGCCGCTCGCGAGCGACGAGCAGCTCGCGCGCGTGCATCCCGTGGACTATGTCCGCGCGATCCGCGACGCGGCGCCCGAGTCGGGCACGGTGCACCTGGACCCCGACACCGCGATGAATCCGCACAGCCTCAACGCCGCGCTGCGCGCGGCGGGTGCGGCAGTCCTGGCGGTTGATCTGGTGATGAAGAAGAACTTCCAGAGCGCATTCTGCAGCGTTCGTCCGCCGGGCCACCACGCGTGC
>DASRKB010000030.1:0-62295 GCA_035649175.1 Burkholderiales bacterium
ACGATGATGCCCCTCATGCGGCCGCGGCCCTGAGGCGCGCGCTCTTGCGCGGCAACGTAACGCGGAAATGCCCCCCCGCCTCTTCGCCCACCACGCGGATGCGCCCGCCGTGCGCCTCCGCGAACTCGCGCGCGATGGCCAGCCCGAGGCCGCTGCCGGCGATCGGCCCGGTCGCCTTGGCGCGCCCGCGGAAGAACGAGCCGAAGATCGACTCGCGCTCCTCCGCCGGGACCCCCGGCCCGCTGTCGATCACGTCGATCTCCGCCTCCTCGCCATTTGCGCGCACCACCACCGAGATGAGCCCGCCGGGCGGGGTGAACTTGACCGCGTTGCCGACCAGGTTGTCAAGGATGGAGCGCAGCTTCTCGGGGTCCGCCTCGACACTGACGCGCGCCAGGTCGAGGCCGAGGCGCTGGCGCTTGGCCTGCATGGCAAGCCCGTGCGAAGCTGCCACCTCGCACACAAGCGACTCGAGCGCTACCGTACGCGGCGCCAGTGCGGCGGCGTTGTACAGAGCCCTCTGGTAGTCGAGCAGGTCCTCGATCAGCTTCTGCAGCTTGAGGCTGTTCTCCCGCATGATGCCGACGATCTGCCGCTGCGGCGGCGCCAGCGGGCCCCCGATCTGGTCGTTGAGCAGTTCCGCGCCCTCCCGCAACGCGGTGAGGGGCGTCTTGAGCTCGTGCGAGAGGTGACGGAGGAAGCGGTTTTTCTCGGCCTCCACCTCGGCGAGTCGGCGTCGCAGCCAGTCCAGGCGCTCGCCCAGCGTCTGCAGGTCCTCGGGCCCGCGCACGGTGATGGGACGGGAGAAGTCCGCGCCGCCAAGCTGGCGTATCGAATCGTCGAGCTGGGCAATAGGGCGCGAGATGTGCCTGCTGAGCGCAAGAGCCATGGCGAGCGCGAGCGCCGTTCCGAACATGACAAGAAGTACGAGCTGGCGCTGCACCGATTCCGCGTCGGCCCGCAGGCGGGCGACTTCGCGGTCGGCCACGAGGGAGCTGATGGTGAGGACCTCGTAAGCGTTCTCGGCAAGCTCGCTAGTGAGCCTGCTCACTTGCGCGGGGTCCAGGCGCGGGCGCGGCTGGGCAGCGAGCAGATCGAAAAGCGCCTGCTCCTGGGCGACGGTCTTCGTCAGCGCCTCGCGCTGCCGCGGCTGCAGCGGCAGGGCGAGCAGCTCGTCCGAAACCTGCTTGAAGCTGCCATGCAGCCGAGCGTAGGAAGCGGAAAGCTCCGGCGCCTCGAGCACCGCGAGCTGCTGCGCGACGCGCTCGATCGAGCCGATGCGGTTGACGAGGGAGCGGCTCGCGCGCGCGGCCTGCGAAGCGCTGAACACCGCCTCCCGGCTTTGCTCGGCCAGGCGCTCGGTATGCCACGCGGAGTAGGCGAGCGCGCCGACCAGCGGCGCGGCGACGAGGGTGAATCCGGCGAGGAGCAGCCCGAAGAACGACCTGGGATACGCCATGTCCTTATAATTTCAGCAGTTTTGAGTCGCCCGCGAGGACCAATGTCACAGCCCCCCGCACCGGCAATCTATCTCGTGGCTGCAGTTGCCGCCAATGGAATCATAGGCGCCAACGGCAGGCTACCGTGGCATCTCCCCGGGGAGTTGCAGCACTTCAAGAAGCTTACGATGGGGCACCCCATCATCATGGGCCGGCGCACCTGGGAATCCCTGCGTGGGCCGCTGCCAGGAAGGGAGAATGTCGTGGTGACCACGACGGCGGGCTATCGCGCGGAGGGCGCGGCGGTCGCCCGCTCGCTCGACGCCGCGGTTGCCCTTTGCCTAGGGGAGCCGGTTGCCTTCGTGATCGGCGGTACCCGGCTCTTCGCGGAGGCGTTGCCGATCGCGCGCGGGATGGTCCTGACCGAGATCCACCGCGACTACGAAGGCGACTCCGTCTTTCCGACATTCGAGCGCTCCCAATGGCGGGAGACGCAGCGGGAAGCGAACACCGCTCCGGATGGCACGCGGTTCGACTACGTGCTCTACGAGCGCGCCTAGCGGGCCTTCGACTCGAAGACCCGCACCTCGGGCAGTGGAAAGCCGTTGAACTGGCTCGCGTAAGCGGTGGTGTAGGCGCCCGCGTTACGGATGTAGATGAAGTCGCCTTCCTGCAGGTCCGACGGCAGGGGCTCGTCGCGCATCACGACGTCGACCGAGTCGCAAGTCGGGCCACCCACGGTCCAGGCCACATCGGGCCCGGACCGGTCGGTGCGGATGCGGTAACGCAGTCCCTCGCTCGACTCGATGACGCCGCCGAACAGGCCCGCGTCCCAATGCATCCAGCGCTTCCCTGCGCGGGTTGCCGTGCCGAGAACCCTGCATACGAAGTAGCCCGCATCGGACACGAGGTAACGCCCCGGCTCCGCGATGACCTGAACGTCCTCGGGAAAGGCTTTGAGCCCTTCGTCGACCACGGCGCCGATCACTTCGATGGACGGGATCGGCTTGACATGACGCACTGGAAAGCCGCCGCCGATGTTGAGCAGCCGCGGCCGCAGGCCGGCCTTTGTCATCGTGTCGAAGAGCCCGCGCGCCTTCTCGAGCGCGACGCGCCAGTTCTCCGGATTGCGGCATTGCGAGCCGACGTGGAATGTCACCCCGGCCAGGTCGGCGCCAAGCCTGGCCGCCGTGGCGACGATGTCTCGCGCATCGGCGGCACCCGCGCCGAACTTGCCGGAGAGCGGCCAATCGGCGCCAATATTGGGCGTAGCTAACCGGACGTAGATCTTCGCCTCCGCCTTCGTCTCGAACACCCGGCGCAGCTCGTCCACGCTGTCGACGACGAACCACTCGACGCCCCGGCTGGCGGCGTAGGCGATCGACTCACGCGACTTCACCGGGTTGGAGTAGAACACTTCCGCCGCCGGGACGCCGAGGGAGACGAGCAGGTCGAGCTCCGCCGTCGAAGCGATCTCGAAGCCGCAGCCTTCCTGGGCCAGGACCCTCAGCACGCGCGGGTCCGGGTTGGCCTTCACGGCGTAGTGCGGCCGCACGCGCGGCATGGCCGCGCGAAACCGTCTCGCCTTGTCCCGCACGAGTGCGGTGTCGAGGATCAAAAATGGCCGGGTGTACTTCTGGCGTGCTGCCTGGCGCACGATCGCGAAGTCGAGGCTGACCTCGGGATGCGTGTCGAAGAGATTCTCGTGCGGCTGCGGCTTCGGTAGCGTGCTCTGCTTGCGTGCGGCGTTGCTGCGTTCCCCCATCAACGTGTCCCCCGTACGAACCTAAGTCTCAGGAATGTCGCGGACGCACACTTCGTGCGCCGGTGTGGTGCTGGTCCTGCCCGTCGTCATAACCGTTTTCCTCGCTGAATCCAAAAGGAAAAAAACCTGAGCGGAGTATAGGGACATGCCCCCCCATGTCAAGGGCTTTTCCCTGATTTTTGCAGCGTCCCGGTAGCGGGACGTGGGTGTCAGATGCGAGGCAGCGTCACGCCCTTTTGGCCTTGATACTTTCCGCCGCGGTCGCGGTACGACGTCTCGCACGGCTCGTCCGACTCGAGGAAGATCACCTGCGCGACGCCCTCATTCGCGTACACGCGGGCCGGCAGCGGCGTGGTGTTCGAGAACTCGAGCGTGACATGGCCCTCCCACTCCGGCTCGAGCGGCGTCACATTCACGATGATGCCGCAGCGGGCATACGTGGACTTGCCAAGGCAGATGGTGAGCACGGTCCGCGGGATGCGGAAGTATTCCACCGTGCGCGCGAGCGCGAACGAGTTGGGCGGGATGATACAGACCTCACCGCGGTAGTCGACGAAGTTCTTCTCGTCGAACGCCTTCGGATCCACGATGGTCGAGTTGATGTTGGTGAAGATCTTGAATTCGGTCGAGCAGCGGATGTCGTAGCCATAGCTCGAGGTGCCGTAGGAGACGAGCTTGCGGCCCCTCGCCTCCTTCACCTGGCTGGGTTCGAAGGGCTCTATCATGCCGTGCTCGAGCGCCATGCGGCGGATCCAGCGATCGGACTTGACCGGCATCTAGGTGTTCTGCACCACGATGTTGGGGAACTTCGAGGTCATGTCGCGCTGCGACTCGGCGATCTTCACGGCGCAGCGGCGCGCGATGCGCCGATAGATGTCCGCCACCGGGCCGTCGGGATCAGACACCACAGTGGGCTTGCCGGAGTCGGCCTGGGTGCGAATCGACTCCGCCAGCGGAAGCTGGCCAAGCAACTCGGCCCCGTAGTCGCGCGCCATCCTTTCGGCGCCGCCGGTGCCGAAGATGTGACTCTCGTGCCCGCACTTGGGGCAAACATGGAAAGACATGTTCTCCACTACGCCGAGGATCGGGATGCCGACCTTCTCGAACATCTTCAGCCCCTTGCGGGCATCGATGAGGGCGATGTCCTGCGGCGTCGTGACGATCAGGGCGCCGGTCACAGGCACCTTCTGCGCGAGCGTCAGCTGGATGTCGCCGGTGCCGGGCGGCAGATCGACGACCAGGTAGTCGAGCTCCCGCCAGTGAGTGTCTTTGAGCAGCTGCTCGAGCGCCTGCGTCACCATGGGACCCCGCCACACCATAGGTGTGTCGACGTCGATCAGGAAGCCGATCGAGATCGCCTGCAGCCCGTGCCCCTGCATGGGCTCGAGGCTCTTGCCGTCCTTCGATTCCGGCCGGCCGGCGATGCCGAGCATCATCGGCTGGGACGGCCCGTAGATGTCGGCGTCGAGTACGCCGACCGAGGCGCCTTCCGCCGCCAGCGCGAGCGCCAGGTTGGCGGCGGTCGTGGACTTGCCGACGCCGCCCTTGCCTGACGCCACCGCGATGATGTTCTTGATGCCGGGGATGAGCTTGACGCCCCGCTGCACGGCGTGCGGCACAACGCGGGACGAGACCTTGACCGTCACGCCGCCCGCCCCGGCCGTTTTCAGGGCCTGGACGACCTGCCGGCGGATCGGCTCGTGCTGGCTCTTCCCCGGGTAACCGAGCTCGATGTCGAGCGACACGTCGTCGCCCGAGCACTTGATGTTGCGCGCCGCGCGGCCACTGACGAAATCCTTGCCGGTGTTCGGATCGACCAGCGACCGCAGCACTTCCTGGACGCGCGATTCACTGAGGGACATGCTTGAAGTGTAAGCTAAAATCGCGCCTTTCCCGAGCAGGCCCATGCCTCGACGCAGGCTTTTCGTCACCACTGCGCTGCCCTACGCCAACGGCTCGTTCCACATCGGGCACATCATGGAGTACATCCAGGCCGACATCTGGGTGCGCTTCCAGCGCATGCGGGGACACGAAGTGCACTTCGTGGGCGCCGACGACGCCCACGGCGCGCCCATCATGCTCAAGGCACAGGCCGAAGGCATCACGCCGCGGGAGCTCGTGTCGCGCATCGCCGAGGAGCGGCCGAGGTACCTGCAGGGCTTCCACATCTCCTTCGACAACTGGCATTCCACGGATTCCCCTGAGAACGTGGAGCTTTCGCAGGATATCTATCGTCGGTTGAAGGCCGCCGGGCTGGTCTACACGCGGCCGGTGGAGCAGTTCTTCGACCCGGTGAAGGGCATGTTCCTTGCTGACCGCTACATCCAGGGCGAGTGCCCCAAGTGCGGCGCGAAAGACCAGTATGGCGACGCCTGCGAGAACTGCAGCAGCGTCTACGCGGCCACCGAGCTCAGGAATCCCTACTCCACCCTGTCGGGCGCAAAGCCGGTCCTGCGGAGCTCCGAGCACCACTTTTTCCGGCTCTCGGATCCCAAGTGCAAGGCGTTCCTGACCGAGTGGCTAGAGGCCCCGGGGCGCCTGCAAGCCCAGGTGGTGAACAAGGCAAAGGAGTGGCTCGACGGAGAGGGAAACAAGGCGCTCTCGGACTGGGACATCTCGCGGGATCCGCCGTACTTCGGCATCCGCATCCCGGACATCGCCGAGGAGAAGTATCTCTACGTCTGGCTCGACGCGCCGATCGGCTATCTCGCGAGCTTCAAGAACTATTGCTCGAAGAACGGCCTCGACTTCGAGGCCTTGCTGCAGGACCCCGTGACGGAGCAGATCCACTTCATCGGCAAGGACATCATCTATTTCCACACGCTGTTCTGGCCCGCGATGCTGAAGTTCGCGGGTAGCCCCTACAAGGTCCCGGACCACGTGTACGTGCACGGCTTCATTACCGTGTCGGGCGACAAGATGTCCAAGTCTCGCGGCACCGGCATCAGCCCGCTGCGCTACCTCGAGCTCGGCATGAACCCCGAGTGGCTGCGCTACTACATTGCGGCGAAGCTCAACGCCAACGTCGAGGACCTGGACTTCAACCCGGACGACTTCGCCGCGCGGGTCAACAGCGACCTGGTGGGGAAATACGTCAATATCGCGAGCCGAGCGGCGGGATTCATCGCCCGGCAGTTCGACGGTCGCCTGCACGACTTCGGCGCAGCGGCCTCCGCGAGCCGGGATGCGGCAATCGGTTCCGCCGAGCTTGTCGCGGAGGCATACGAGAACCGCGAGTTCGGCAAGGTGATCCGGGAAGTGATGCGGCTCGCGGATGTCGCCAATCAGCGATTCGACCAGGCCAAGCCTTGGGAGCTGGTCAGGGACCCCGCCCGGCGGGAGGATCTGCACCGGGCGTGCAGCGACGCGATCCACGCGTTCTTCGTGCTGACGGTGTATCTGGCGCCGATTCTGCCGGCGACAGCAGCCCGGGTGGCGGGCACGCTCTTCGGCATCGATCGAAACCTGGCCTTCGACGACCGAAGCTCGCGTCCTGGCCGCATCCGGCCCTTCAAGCATCTGCTGACCCGGGTGGAGACGAAGCAGATCGACGAGCTGTTCGATGTCGCGTCCGTGCCGCAGGCAGCAGCGCCGCAGCGGCATGCCGAAAAGCAGCAGCACGAGGTGAAGGAGAATTCCGTGAGCGGCGTCATCACGATCGAGGACTTCGGCAGGCTCGACCTGCGCGTCGCGCGTATCGCACGCGCGGAGCAAGTCGAGGGCGCCGACAAGCTGCTCAAACTGACGCTGGACCTCGGCGATGGTACGCGCACGGTGTTTGCCGGCATCAAGTCTGCCTATGCACCGACGCAGCTGGAGGGCCGCCTGACCGTGGTGGTCGCGAACCTTGCCGCGCGCAAGATGAAGTTCGGCGTCTCCGAAGGAATGCTGCTCGCTGCCTCCGGCGAGGGACCGGGCATTTTCCTCATTTCGCCGGACGCCGGGGCTCAGCCGGGCATGCGCGTAAAATAGTTCTGTCGCGGCAGACACCTGCCGCATCGGCGAGGACAGGAGATGGAGGGCTCGGGCCGAACGTTGGTCTGCAGCGTGCTGTTTCTCGACATCACGGAATACTCCAAGAAGCCGGTGTCCGAGCAGTTGCAGCTCAAGCAGGCTTTCAATCACGCGCTCTCCCGCGCGCTTGAGCAGGTCGCCGCGCGCGACCGCATCATTCTCGACACCGGCGACGGCGCGGCGGTCACGTTCATGGGCGACCCGGAGGACGCGCTGTTCGCTTCCATCACCATGCGCGATCTTGCAGCCTCGTTCGGCGTGCGCATGGGCGTCAATCTCGGCCCGGTGCGGCTGGTGAAGGACCTCAACGGTCAGATGAACATCATCGGCGACGGCATCAACGTCGCCCAGCGCGTGATGAGCTTCGCGGCCGCAGGCCAGCTTCTCGTTTCGCGCTCGTTCTACGAGGTCGTATCGTGCCTCTCGCGCGACTACGCCGCACTCTTCCGGCACGAAGGTGCACGCACCGACAAGCACGTGCGCGAGCACGACGTCTACTCGGTCGTCGGCGGCACACCCTCGGCCCGCCGGCTGTCCGACACCATCACGCTCGAGGTGCAATCGGACGGCGCGGCGGGCTGGCTGCGCGGGCAGGGCCCACTCGGGCTGCGCCGCTCGGCGCTCCTTGCGGCACCGGTGGCATTCCTCATCATGGTCGCCGGCGGCATTGGTGCGCGCGCCCTAATGGCGGATGCCGATGCTCCCCTGGTCAAGCCGGCAGCCGTGGCCTCCTCCAGGCCCAAGCCCGCTGTCCAGGCGCCGCCAGTCAAGGTCGCGGCGCCCGAGCCAGCCCCTGTCGCCGTAACGCCAGCCGACAAGCCGCAGACAGTGGCGGAGAAGAAGCCCTCGCCGGTGACCAAGCTGGCGCGCCCGCCGGCGGCGCTCGGCCGCGTGGAATTCGCCGTGGCACCATGGGGCGAGATAGTGATCGACGGGAAGAGCCGAGGCGTCAGCCCGCCGTTGCGGTCGCTTGAAATCCCGGTCGGGCCGCATACGATAGAAATCCGCAACACGAGCTTCCCGGCGCACGTGGCGAAGATCGAGGTAAAGGAAAGCTCGTCGATAACAATACGGCACAGGTTCCGATAGTCATGCGGGCGGGCGCGCTCTCCGCGATCGCATCGCTCCTGGTAGGGTGCTCCTCTGCGCCGATGCGGGACCTCCAGCAGGTGTTTTGGATCTCGGGAGGAACGCGCGAGTTCCAGACCGGCCTGCAGCAGTATGAGAACGGCGAGCACGCCGAAGCGGCGCGCAACCTGCAGACGGCGCTCGATCTCGGCTTGTCCGCCTCGCAACGCGCCATCGCCCACAAGCACCTCGCCTTCATCCATTGCGCCTCGGGACGCGAGGCGCAATGCCGCGACGAGTTCCGCCAGGCGCGCGCCAGTGACCCGAAAATCGGCCTCAGCGCCGCCGAGGCCGGTCATCCCATCTGGGGGTCGGTATTCCGCTCGGTGAAGGCTGGCGAGCCACCTCTGGTGGTCGGCTTGCGTCAGTACGAGGAGGGCAAGTACGAAGAATCGTCGAAGATGCTGCAGACGGCGATCGACCAAGGCTTGCCGGATAAGGACCGCGCGCGCGCGCATAAGCACCTCGCATTCATGCATTGCGCATCCAACCGGCAGAAGCAGTGCCGCGAGGAGTTTCAGCGCGCGCTCGACTCCGACCCGGGACTGCAGCTCACGGCCGCGGAAGCGGGACATCCCGCCTGGGGGCCCGTGTTCCGCTTGGTTTCCAAGGGCGAGCCGCCACAGGCGCCCAAGGGCGAGGGAACGTCGGTACCGAAGGCTACCGCGCTGCTGGTCGCCGGGCTGCGCCAATACGAGAACGGCGATTACGTAGCGTCTGCGCGTACGCTGCAGACCGCCCTCGATCAGGGCCTCGCGGGCCAAGACCGTGCTCGCGCGCATAAGCACCTTGCGTTCATGCACTGTGCGGCCAGCCGGACGGCTCCCTGCCGCGACGAGTTCCGCAAGGCCCTGGCCGCCGACCCTGGTTTGGAGCTCGCGCCCGCGGAGGCTGGGCACCCCGCCTGGGGTCCGCTGTTTCGCGCCGTGAAAGCCGGGTACTGACCGGGGCTCGATGGAGCAACCCCAGCTCGGTCGCTACGTGATCCAGGCAGAGATCGGGCGTGGTGCCATGGGCGTCGTATACAAGGCCATGGACTCGGTGCTCGAGCGCGTGGTCGCGGTCAAGACCGTCAACATCGCGCTCGAGCGCGACCACGCCGACAAGTATGAGGCCCGTTTCTACCAGGAAGCGCGCGCAGCCGGCGGGCTGAACCATCCGAACATCGTTACCGTCTACGACGCAGGCAAAGCGGGCGACGTCGTCTATATGGCGATGGAGTACATCGAGGGCGTGGAGCTACGCACCCTCATCGGCGAGGGCCGCCAGCTCGCGATCGCCCAGTCCCTCTCCATTGCCGCGCAGGTGGCCGAAGGCCTGGCCTACGCCCACGAGCGCGGCGTCGTACACCGCGACATCAAGCCCGCGAACATCATGGTGGTCGCGAACGGCCCGGTAAAAATCACCGATTTCGGCATTGCCCGGATGCGCGCCTCCGCCGACCTCACGCAAACCGGGGTGATGCTCGGCTCGCCGAAGTACATGTCGCCGGAGCAGGTAATCGGCAAGCGCGCCGACCATCGGTCGGACATTTTCTCGCTCGGCGTGATCCTGTACGAGATGCTGGCGGGGACGGCGCCCTTCAACGGGGAGAACGTGACCGCGCTCATGTACCAGATCGTCAACTTCGCGCCGCCCGCCCCGAGCACGGTAAATCCCCGTGTCCCGGAGATGGTGGACTACATCATCGCCAAAATGCTCGCCAAGACCCTCGAAGAGCGCTACCCGAGCGCGCGCGAGCTGGCGCAGGACTTGCGCGAGTGCGAGCGCCAGCTCGTCACGCCACCGCCGCCCAGTGCGCCGGCCATTCCCGCGCCGGGTCTCGCCACGGGCCCGCAGCCGAAGCTCGTGGACACCCAGGCGCAAACCACCATGCTCGCGCAGATGGTGAACCGCACCCGGCAGGCTGACAAACTGCCGGAGGACCTGGCGGAAGCGCCGGCCCGCGGGGTGGCCCCGGCCTTCGACTCCATCGAGGGCACCCAGCGCCTTGCGGTGCTGACCGGCGCGGCGAGCGCCCCGGGTACGTTGGCGACACGTGAGACCGCCACCCAGGCGATCCGCTCGCTCCCCCGTGCCCCAGCCCGAGGCTGGCGTCGCCGCGACTGGCTGCTGGTGGCGGGCGCCACGGCCTGCGGCCTGTTGGTGGCGCGGTCCATCGTGCGCCGAAGAGGCTCCGGGAAGAGCTAACCCTTCGGCGCCCAGGGCCTGCCCAGGCGCCTCTCAATGTACTCGCGCATTAGCCGCCGCACCACCTGCGACGGCGTCTGGTCCTCCTCGGCGCACAGCCGCTCGAACACCGCCTTCTTGCGCGGGTCGACCAGGATCGTCAGCCGGGCAGTGCGTTGCTCCTTCGCCATGTGCTTTGGATGATAATATAGTTCTCATCTGATGGACAGTCCACCGAGCCTGCTCCCCGTCGCGCTCGCCGCGGCATCGGCGTGGCTGGCGATCGGCGTCGCCGGCCTATTGCCGGCGGGGGCGGCATTCGCGCGGCGCGCGTTGTTCCCGGCCGGCGCCGCGGTGGGCCTCGCGCTCGCGGCGCTCGGCGCACAAAGCGCCTGGCTGCCCGCCTCGACCCTCGTGCTACCTCTAGGGCTGCCGGACTTGCCCTTCCATCTGCGCCTTGACCCCCTCGCGGGCTTCTTCCTGCTCCTGCTCGGCGCGGTCGCCGCGGGCGTCTCCGCATACTCGGTCGGCTACTTCCGCGCCGAGACCGGCGCCCGCGTGCGCCTCATCTGCCTCCAGTACCACGTGTTCCTTGCCAGCATGGCCTTCGTCATCCTGGCCGACGATGCCTATCTCTTCATGGTGGCCTGGGAGACGATGGCTCTCGCTTCGTACTTCCTCGTCACGACCGACCATCAGCGGCCGGCGATCCGCAGCGCCGGGTTCCTCTACCTGCTGGTCGCCCACGTCGGCGCGCTAGCGGTGCTGCTGTGCTTCGGCGTGATGCACTCGGGCGGCGGCGACTACACCTTCGACGCGCTGCGCGCAGCCGAGCTCAGCCCGTTCTGGGCCAGCGCGACGTTCCTCCTCGCGTTCTTCGGCTTCGGCGCGAAGGCCGGCCTCATCCCCCTGCACGCCTGGCTGCCCGAGGCGCACCCGGCGGCGCCCTCGCCGGTCTCGGCGCTGATGAGCGGCGTGATGATCAAGACCGCGATCTACGGCATGGTGCGCGTGAGCTTCGATCTGCTCGGCGCCGTGCGCTGGGAATGGGGAATGCTGGTGCTGGCGATCGGCGCGGGGACGACGCTTTTTGGCGTGCTCTTCGCCCTGATGCAGCACGACCTCAAGCGCCTGCTCGCCTACCACTCGGTGGAGAACATCGGCATCATCCTGCTCGGCCTGGGCCTGTCGATGGTGTACTTCGGCTTCGGGCATCCGCAGGCTGGCATGCTCGGGCTCATCGCCGCGCTGTATCACACCCTGAACCACGCGGTCTTCAAGGGCCTGCTCTTCCTCGGCGCGGGCTCCATCCTGCGCGCGACCGGGCTGCGCGACCTGAACGCGATGGGCGGGCTGATCCGCACCATGCCGGCGACGGCGTTCTATTTCCTGGTCGGGGCTCTGGCGATCTCGGCGCTGCCGCCGTTGAACGGCTTCGTCTCCGAATGGCTGACGTTCCAGGCTGCGCTGCAGGCGCCGCTCCTGGAGCACGGCGTAGTACGCAGCCTCGTGCCGCTGTTCGCCGCCACCCTGGCGCTCGCGGGAGCTCTGACTGCGATGTGCTTCGTGAAGGTGTTCGGCGTGGCATTTCTCGGCCGCCCCCGTCGCGCGCCACAGGCGGGGCCCACGGCTGACGCCAGCCTGCCGGAACGGCTCGGACTGGCCTGGCTCACGGCCGGGTGTTTCGTCCTTGGGCTGTTCCCGGCTGCGATGCTGCTCATGCTGAATCGCGTCGGGCAGTCGCTGACCGGCAGCGCGTTGAGCATGGAGGCCCTGGAATCAAACTGGCTGTGGCTCGTGCCAACCGCGCCTGCGCAGGCGAGCTACAGCCCGGTGATCTTCCTGCTCGTCGTGCTCGCGATCGTCCTGATCGCGGTACGGACGGTGCGCCTCTTCTACCACGGGCGCATCCGTGTCGCCGACCCCTGGGACTGCGGCTTCCCGGAGCAGACCACGCGCATGCAGGACACCGCCGACGCTTTCGGCCAGCCGATCAGACACGTGTTCGGCCCCCTGTATCTGATGAAGCGCCACCTTCCCGGCCCCGACGACCCGAACCCGAGGTACTCGATCAAGGTGGAGGACCGCCACTGGTACTGGCTGTACCTGCCGGTCGCGCGGCTTACGGAATATCTTTCCTCCAAGGTGGGGCTGCTACAGCGCGGGCGCATCAGCATTTACCTGCTGTACAGCTTCCTTACCCTCATCGGCCTGCTGGTGTTCGTGCGATGAGCCTGCTGCCCGCGATCGCCGTCCAGGTGCTGCAGTCGCTGCTGGTCGTGCTGGCGGCGCCGCTCGTGATGGGCTGGGTCAACATCTGCCGCGCCTGGCTGCAAAACCGTTCGGCGCCCAGCATCTGGCTGCCCTACTACACCCTCGCCAAGCTGTTCCACAAGGACGCGGTGATCGCCAACACCACCTCGCCGCTGTTTCGGATTACGCCCTACGTGCTGTTCGGCTGCATGTGGCTCGCAGCGGGCATCGTTCCGGTGCTGGCGACCGACCTGCCGTTCGCGCCGGCCGCGGACATCATCGCGCTGGTCGGCGTCTTCGCGATGGCGCGGGTATTCAGTGCGCTGGCGGCAATGGATACCGGCACCTCATTCGGCGGCCTGGGCGCGCGCCGAGAGATGATGGTCGGATTTCTCGCCGAGCCGGCAATGCTGATGGCGCTGTTCACCGCCGCGTTCATCTCGGGCTCGACCCAGCTGCCGACGATCGTCGAGACGCTCGCGCACCGCGAGTTCGCCATCCATCCCAGCCTTGCCTTCGCGGCGGTGGCGTTCCTCATGGTGCTGCTCTCGGAGAACGCGCGCATCCCGGTGGACAACCCGACCACCCACCTCGAGCTCACCATGATCCACGAGGCGATGATCCTCGAGTACTCGGCGCGCCACCTGGCCCTCGTCGAGTGGGCCGTGGCAATCAAGCTCGTCGCGTACATGACCATCGGCTTCGCGCTCTTTCTGCCCTGGGGCATTGCGCCTGCCGGGGACTGGAGCGCGCTTCCCCTGGCGCTCGCGGCGCTCTGCGCCAAGCTCGCCCTCGCCGGCGCCGGCCTCGCGTTCCTGGAGACCCTGCTCGCGAAGATGCGCATCTTCCTGGTTGCCGAGTTCCTCTCCACCGCCTTCCTGCTCGGCGTCCTGGGCATGTTGATCCTCTTCCTCATGCGCGGCTGACGATGGCGCTCCCGCTCACCAGCCAGATCGTCAACCTGCTCGCCGCGCTGCTGCTGCTGGTGGCCTTTGCGATGCTCGCGCAGCGCCGCGTGCTCACGCTGATCAAGCTGCTGGCGTGGCAGGGCGCGGCGCTCACGCTGTCGACGGCGATCGTCGCGTACGCCACCGGACAGACGCACCTGTACTTCTCCGCGGCACTCACGCTCGTGCTCAAGGTGGTCCTCATCCCCTGGCTGCTGCATGGCCTCATCGACAGGCTCAACGTGCGCTGGGACGTCGAGACCCTCCTCAACATTCCGACCACCATGCTCGCCGGCATCGGCCTGGCGATCTTCGCCTTCGCGCTTGCCACGCCGATCTCGCAGATGGCGAGCACCATCACCCGCTCGACCCTTGGCATCGCGCTCGCGAGCGTGCTGCTCTCGTTCCTGATGATGATCGTGCGCCGCAAGGCGGTGCCGCAGGTGATCGGTTTCCTGTCGATGGAGAACGGCCTGTTCTTCGCCGCCACCAGCGCCACCTACGGCATGCCGCTGGTGGTCGAGCTCGGCGTGGCCCTCGACGTGCTCGTCGGCACGTTCATCTTCGGCATCTTCTTCTTCCACATCCGCGAGCAGTTCGACAGCCTCGACATCCGCCATATGGAGAAGCTCAAGGACGACTGATGGAGATCGCCCTCGTGCTCGGCGTGCCCCTGCTGGGAGCCCTGGCGCTGGCCGCGTTCGGACACAGGTCCTGGGCGCCCGAGGTCAATGCGGTGGCGAGCCTCGGCACCCTGGTCGCCGCGGCGCTGCTCACAGGGCGCGTCATCGCCGAGGGCCCGATGACCGCCCTCAACGAGCAGGTGTTCGTCGACCCGTTCAACGTCTTCCTGGTCGCCCTCACCGCATTCGTCGCCTTCACCACGGCGCTCTTTTCGCGCCCGTACATGCGCACCGAGGAGCACCACAAGCGCGTCGACAGCGCGCGTCTGCGCCTGTACCACAGCATGTACCAGCTGTTCAGCTTCACAATGCTGCTCACCCTGCTCTCCAACAACGTCGGCATCCTGTGGGTGGCGATGGAGGGCGCGACGCTATCGACGGTGCTGCTCGTCTCGCTGTACCGCACGCCGGCGAGCCTGGAAGCGGCGTGGAAATACTTCATCCTCTGCTCGGTGGGCATCGCCCAGGCGCTGTTCGGAACGATCCTCCTCTACTTCGCCGCGGAGAAAGTGCTGGGCCCCGGCGGCAACGCGCTGCTCTGGACGCACCTGCACGAGGTGCGCGGCGAGCTCGAGCCGACGGTGCTGTCGCTCGCCTTCGTCTTCCTGCTGGTGGGATATGGGACGAAAGTCGGGCTGGTACCGCTGCACAACTGGCTGCCCGACGCGCACGCGGAAGGCCCGACGCCCATCTCCGCGGTGCTCTCGGGGCTGCTGCTCAACGTGGCGCTCTACGCCGTAGTGCGCAGCAAGGTCCTGGTGGACGGCGCGCTCGAGCGCAACTTCTCCGGCGGCCTCATGATGGGCTTCGGCCTGCTCTCGGTCGTGGTCGCCGCGTTCTTCCTTTCGCGCCAGAAAGACATCAAGCGCATGTTCGCCTACTCGTCGATCGAGCACATGGGGATCATGACCTTCGCCTTCGGCATGGGTGGCCCGGTCGCCGCGTTCGCCGGCCTGCTGCACATGACGGTGCATTCGCTGACCAAGTCGGCGATCTTCTTCACCGTCGGCCACGCCTCGCAGGCCTGCGGCACGCAGGACATGGTTTCGATCCGCGGCCTGATCCAGCAGAGCCCGACCATCGGCTGGGGGCTCGCGCTCGGCACCCTGGCCATCCTGGGCATGCCGCCCTTCGGCGTCTTCACGAGCGAGTTCATGGTCCTCACCACGGCGATGCGCGAGCATCCGTGGGCCACCCCTTTCCTGCTCGTGGCGCTGGGCGTGGCCTTCGCCGCGATCTTCGGCAAGGTGCAGCCCATGATCTTCGGCGAGACGAGCGCGCAGCGCATGACGCATCCGCCCGCGCTCGTGCCGGTGTTCGTCCATCTTGCCATCGTGCTGATGCTCGGCCTCTACATTCCGCCCTACCTGGTGGACTGGTACCGCCAGGCCGCCGCGTTCATCGGATGACGCATCCGTTCACTGCCCTCGACATCGGCGCACAGCGCTTGCCGGGCGTGCTGCCGGCCTGGCACGCCGACGTGGCGCCTGCCGCGCTGCGCACGGTCACGGCGGCGGCGAAGGCGGGCGGCGCCAGGCTCGTCGCGCTGTGGGGAAGCGACGAGACCGTGCGCGGCGCCGGTTTCGCCGTGCACATCGCGCTCGCATGTCCTGCTGGCCTGCTTTGGGTCAGCGGCGCGCTCGAGCGCGAGCATCCGCGCTATCCGGGCATCGCCGACCTCTTCCCCGCCGCGGCACGCATGCAACGCGCGGCCTACGACCTAGTAGGCATCCATCACCGGGACAGCGCCGACCAGCGCAAGTGGCTGCGTCACGGCGCCTGGCCCGGCGGAACCTTTCCGCTGCGCAAGACCTTCGATGGCGGCGCGAGCTTTCCCGCAGGCGAAGATCGCTACCCGTTCGTGCGCGTCGAAGGCGAAGGTGTGCACGAGATCGGCGTGGGCCCGGTCCACGCCGGCACGATCGAGCCCGGGCATTTCCGCTTCTCCATCGTCGGCGAGAAGGTTCTGCGGCTGGAGGAAAGGCTGGGCTACAAGCATAAGGGCGTCGAAAAGCGCTTCGAGTCGCTCTCTCCCGAGGCGGGGGCTCGCCTGGCCGGGCGGGTGAGCGGCGACTCGACGGTGGCGTTCGCCTGGGCCTATTGCATGGCGCTCGAGGCGTCCTGCGGCGCCCAGCCGCCGGCGCGCGCGGCAGCCCTGCGCGGTGTGGCGCTTGAGATGGAGCGCATTGCGAACCATCTGGGCGACCTCGGCTACCTCGGCAACGACGTGGCGCTTTCCTTTGGCTTCAGCCAGTTCTGGCGCCTCAAGGAGGACCTGCTTCGCCTGAACGATGCGCTCTTCGGTCACCGCTACCTCATGGACTTCGTGCTCCCAGGCGGCGTCGCTGGAGACCTCGTCCCTGGCGCACGGCGGCGCCTGCTCGATGCGCTCTCGACTCTGGAGGAAGAGGTGGAGACCTTGCGCACGATCTATGAGGAGCACGCCGGCGCACAAGACCGGTTCATCATGACGGGCCAGATCATTCCGGAGCTCGCCGCTGAGCTTGGCCTGTGCGGGCCCGCCGGACGAGCGAGCGGCCAGGCGCACGATCTGCGCGCGGAGTTGCCGACCGCCCCCTACGCCGATCTGGCAGTCCGTATGGCCGGCCACATCCGCGGCGACGTAGCGGCCCGCGTGTCGGTGCGCTTCGAGGAGATCGCCGAGTCGCTGCGCCTCGTGCGCGCCCTGCTCGCGGCGCTGCCCGAGGGCCCACTGCGCATTGCCCTCGAACCCCTGCGCGCCGGCGAGCGGGGATGTGGTTGGGTCGAAGGATGGCGGGGCGATGTCTTCATCGCGCTGGAGGCGGGCGATGCCGGAGGCCTGCACCGAGTACACCTGCGCGATCCCTCGTGGCAGAACTGGCCGGCGCTCGAGCGCGCCGTGCTGGGCAACATCGTCCCGGACTTTCCGCTCATCAACAAGTCCTTCAACCTTTCCTACAGCGGGCACGACCTCTAGGCCATGTACCGGATGCTCAGACAGATCGCGAAGACCGGCATCGTCACCGAGCCGGCGCCGCCAGCAGATGACGAGCTGCGCCAGACGGGCCGCCGCCTCGAGGCGGCGATCCTCGCGCATTTCGGGCGCTCGCTCGCCATCCGTCACGTCGACGCCGGCTCGTGCAACGGCTGCGAGCTCGAGATCCATGCGTGCAACAGCCCCTACTACAACCTCGAGCGCCTGGGGGTGCGCTTCGTCGCGAGTCCGAGGCACGCCGACCTGCTGCTCGTCACGGGCCCGGTCTCGACCAACATGGAGACGGCGCTGCGACGTACTTACGATGCGACGCCCGAGCCGAAGCTCGTCGTGGCGATCGGCGATTGCGGATGCTCGGGAGGGATATTCGGCGAGAGCTACGCGAGCCGCGGCGCGGTTTCCCGCGTGCTGCCTGTCGACGTGGCAGTCCCGGGCTGCCCGCCGCGCCCCATCGCCATCATCCAAGGCATTCTGACCGCGATCAGCGGCAAGTCGGCGGCATCGCGCTGACAGGGTAACCCCTGCAATCCCAGGCGAGCTTGCCGCCCTGCAGCGACGGCCTCAGGGCGACTTCGATGGCGTTCTGCTCGTTCCAGCCGCGGATAGCGCCGTCGCTCCCGACGATCCATTTCATTGCGCCAAGCGAGGGATCGGTCCTGGCGGCGACCTTGACGCCTTCTCCGGCGCCGGCGAGCTTGCCCGCTTTCTCGGCCGCCGCGGCGACTTGCTGCTTCGCCGACTCGGCACCGGCGACGAGCGCCTGCGCCGCTTCTTGGAGCCTTGCGTCTTCCATGTACGGAAGCACGACCGCGACGACAAGGAAGCCGATCAGGGCCAGACCGGCGACGACGAGCAAGCCAACCCGCATTCTCTTCTCCCCTTCTTGCGTACTGCCCCCTGCCGCGAGGCAGCTTAACATGGCGTTGCCATGTCCGTCGCCGTTACCCGGCAAATTCGTGTCAGCGGGCGGGTGCAAGGGGTCGGCTTCCGCGCCTCGCTGCGCCACGAGGCGCGCAAGGCCGGCGTAACCGGTTGGGTACGCAACCGGGCCGACGGCACCGTCGAAGCGCTGCTCCACGGCGCGCCGCACGCCGTCGCGGCGGTGATCGCGTGGACGCGGCGCGGACCTCCCGGTGCGCGCGTATCGTCTCTGACTGAGGAGCCGGTGGATCCGGCGGAAGCGCTTCCCGCCGGCTTTGACCTCAGGGCGAGCGCCTAGTGCCCGGCACCGGCCGGCGCTTCAGTGCGTTCACCACCGAGAACTCCCAGGGGCGGCAGGCGACGAGCAGCGCCACGCCGGCGCGGCGCCCGCCTGACGCTGCCGAGTCGGTCTCGGCCAGTTCGCCGAACTCCTTCACGAGGCGCTCGAGCCGCCGCTTCACCACCACGGCCGACTCCGGAGAGAGCGCACGCGACTCGAAGCGCAATAGCTCGAGCGGCGCATCGAAGCTGCCGCGCAGGAATTCCTGCATCACGCGCCGGCCGTAGGCCTTCTTCACCGGCCCGCGCTCACGCCAGGCGAAATCCTTGGGGACGCGAAGCCGCACGCGGTTTCCTGGCCGCCAGTCAATGAGCTTGAGCCTCTCCAGTCGGGCGCAGGCACCGGTCAGCTCAGCGCGGGAGATCGCGAAGGACTCGAGCATGTCCTCGAAGCGCCAGTCGTTCTGCAGCAGCCAGAACACCGACAGCAGTCGCTCGTCCCTCGCAAGCGCCAGCTCCTGCTCGAGCGAGAGCTCCGTCGGCCCCGCGTGGGCGCTCCGCCCCAAGCGCGCCACCTCCTCCATGCCGAGATCGAGCACGCCGAGAATCTGCTCGATGCGCCGCAGGCTAAAAGCCTCGCGCGAGAACATGCGCTTTACCGCCGCCTCGGAAAGCCGCAGCTCGCGGGCGAGCGCCGCGTAGGTGAGCCCGCGCACGCGCAGGCTCGCTTTGAGCGCCCCGACGAACCGGCTGCGCGCGGGCATGGGAACGCAAGGTATCACATTCGTAGACTTGTTCCGGTCGCATTGCCTCGCGTCGGCGGGCGGGCGAACAATCCGCGCAACTCCAAGGAGACCGCCATGCCCGACGCGCCTTCCCGACCTCTCTCGGCAGCCGAGCTCTGCGATGCGCTGCGGCGCGCCCGGCCCTTCGAGCCCGCTCGGCTCGACCGCGTGCTGCGCGTGGACGAGGACCGTGGGCTCGTCGAAGTGCAAGGGGGCGCGACATGGCGCAGCCTCGCGGCCAGGCTGCGCCCGGACGACCCGCGGGCCCGCGCAGCGCGCACGACCGCGCCCACCATCGGCGAGAGCATTGAGCGCAACGCGGCCGGTCCTGACGGACGGCCCGCCGTCACCCACGTCGAGTCGCTCGCGCTCGCCATGCCCGATGGCAGTTTGCGCCGAGCCAGCCGCCGGCTGAACGCCGACCTCTTCTCTCTTGCCATTGGCGGCCAAGGGCTGTTCGGCGTTCCTTACAGCGTCACGCTGCGCATCGATTCCCTGGCCCGTGCAATCGAGAACGTTGCGCCGGAAGCGGCACCCCCGCCCCCGCTGCTCGGCAAGTGCCTGCTGCTGCTCGTGCCGCCGGAAGGCTTGGAGCGCTTCAGGGCGGCGGCCGATGCAGCGTGCTCGGCGTGGCGCATGCAGCCCCTCGGCGTGCAGACGCGCCGCACCGCGCGCGAGGACGAGACGTTCCTGCGCTGGGCGCGCCGCGAATATGTCGAGGTGGGACTGGGAATGCCCGACCCGTCCGACCTGGGCCAGTCGCTGCGGCTGAAGCAGCTGCGCCGGGAGCTGATCGACGCGGCAATCGGCGTCGGCGGCGCGTTCCAGATCTCCTCGACGCTCGAAGCCACGCGCGCGCAGGCCGAGGCCTGCTACCCGCAGCTCGGGCACTTTCTGGCGGAGAAGCGGCGCTTCGACCGCGATGATCGTCTCGTCAACGAGTGGTACCGCCGCCAGCGCGCCCTGTTTTCGGGCTAGAACGCGCCGTATACGACCTGCACGTTCTCCGGCGCGAGCCAGTCACCGAGCTCGGCGAGCAGGCGGGCATCGGGACGAACGCGCCAGGCATCGCCCAGCGCCACCTGGCAGGCGGCCTTGCCGTTGTCGTAGAGCACGAGGACCTGGCAGGCGCCCTGCGCGCTCGAGCGGTAAGGCGCCAGGACCTGCTGTAGCCGCTTTGCGTCCGCCTGTCCGTTGAGCGCGATGCGCACGCGCGCCGCATAGCGGGCGCGCAGCGTGTCGAGATCGAGAAGCTCCTCGGCGGTCACACGCAGCCCTCCGGAGAACTCGTCGCGCTGCACGCGGCCAGCCACGAAGAGCAGCACGTCCTCCTTCAGCTTATCCCGATGCTTCTCGAAGAGCTCGTTGAACACCGAGATCTCAATCTGCGCGGTGCCATCGTCGAGCATAACCACCATCATGCGCCCGCGCCGCGTCATCTGGCTGCGCGCGGATGCCACGATCCCCGCGATCCACGATCGGCCCTCCGAAGGCGCCAGCCGCGCGAGAGCGGTGCGCGGAAATCCGGCGACCTCCCGCTCGTAGACCGAGAACAGATGGCCGGAAAGGTAGAACCCGAGGGCAGCCTTCTCCTCGAGCAGCGTCTGGCGCCGGTCCCACGGCGGCGCGTCGACGTACGCGCATGCGAGGTCGATGGTGCCCGCATCGCCGAAAAGGCTCGCCTGCGATGCCTGGCGCTCAACCTGTTCCGCGGCATCGAGCGCGCGACCGACCGAGGCCAGCAGCCGCGCGCGGTTCGGCTCGATTCCATCGAAGGCGCCGGCACGCACCATGGCCTCGACGGCGCGGCGGTTGACGAGGCGCTTGTCGACCCTGCGGCAGAAATCGAACAGGTCGGAGAACCGACCGGCGCTGCGGGCCTCGAGCACCGACCTGATCGCCGATTCGCCGGTGCCCCGAATGGCGCCCAGTCCGTAGAGGATCGTCCCGCCGTCGATCGGCACGAAGCGGTACTGCGATGCGTTCACGTCCGGCGGCAGAACCTTCAGCCCGTTGGCAACCGCATCGTCGTAGAACTGGCGTACCTTGTCGGTATCGTCCATCACCGCCGAAAGGTTGGCGGCTAGGAAGGCGGCGGCATGGTGCGTCTTCATGTACGCGGTGTGGTAGGCGAGAAGCGCGTACGCCGCGGCATGGGACTTGTTGAACCCGTATCCGGCAAACTTCTCCATCAGGTCGAAGAGCTGCGTCGCCTTGGCGCGCGCGAGCCCGTTCTTCTCCGCCCCGGTGACGAAGATGTCGCGCTGCTGCGCCATCTCCTCGGGCTTCTTCTTGCCCATCGCGCGGCGCAGGAGGTCCGCCCCGCCCAGCGTGTAGCCGCCCACCACCTGGGCGATCTGCATCACCTGCTCCTGGTAGACCATGATGCCGTAAGTCGGGCCGAGGATCGGTTGGAGACGCGGGTCGAGATACTCGACGCTTTTTCCATGTTTGCGCTCGATGTACTCGGGAATGAGATCCATGGGACCCGGGCGGTACAGCGCCACCAGGGCGATGATGTCCTCGAATCGGTCCGGGCGCGCACGTCGGATCAGGTCGCGCATGCCGCGCGATTCCAGCTGGAACACCGCGGTGGTATTCCCCAAGGAGAGCAGCTTGTAGGTCTGTGCGTCGTCCAAGGGCACCTTCTCCAGCGTGAACGCTGCGTCGCCCAGGCCGCGCACGTAGCGCTCGGCCCAGTCGAGGATGGTGAGCGTGGTAAGGCCGAGGAAGTCGAACTTCACCAGGCCCACGGACTCGACGTCGTCCTTGTCGAGCTGTGAGATGACGTGCGTCGTGCCCTCGGCGGCGTACAGCGGGCAGAAATCCGTGAGCCGGCCCGGTGCGATCAGCACGCCACCGGCGTGCATGCCGACGTTGCGCACCAAGCCTTCGAGTTTGCCGCCGAGTTCCAGCAGCTCCTTCACCTCGTCCTCGGCCTTCTCGCGCTCGGCGAGCAGCGGCTCCATCTCGCGCGCAACCTCCAGGGTGATCGTCTTGCCGGGCTGCACCGGGATGAGCTTGGCGAGCTGGTCGCAGAAGTTATAGCCGAGGTCGAGTACGCGCCCGACGTCGCGTACCACCGCGCGCGCCGCCATGGTCCCGAAGGTCGCGATCTGCGAGACGCTTTCCTCGCCGTATTTGCGGCGCACGTAGTCGATCACGCGATCCCGCCCGTCTTGGCAGAAATCAATGTCGAAGTCGGGCATCGATACGCGCTCGGGGTTCAGAAAGCGCTCAAACAGCAGGTCGTAACGCAGTGGATCGAGGTTGGTGATGCCCAGCGCGTACGCGACCAGCGAGCCCGCGCCGGAGCCGCGGCCGGGCCCGACGGGCACGCCGTTGGCGCGCGCCCAGCCGATAAAGTCGGCGACGATGAGAAAGTAGCCCGCGAAGCCCATCTGGATGATGGTGGCGAGCTCGAACTCGAGTCGTTCGCGGTAGCGCGGGTCGACGTCGAGCTTCCTTCCGTTCAGGCCGGCGAGGGCCTGGGCGCGCAAGTGCTCGTCGATGGAGATGCCCTCGGGCGTCGGGAAATCGGGCAGGCGGCTGCGACCGAGCTCGATGCCGAGGTTGCAGCGACGCGCAATTTCGACGGCGTTGGCGAGGGCTTGCGGGATGTCGGCGAAGAGCCGCGCCATCTCTTCCTGCGTCTTGAAGTACTGCTCCGGCGTGAACAGCTTCGGGCGGCGCTGGTCGCCCAGCACATGGCCCTGCGAGATGCACACGCGCGTCTCGTGCGCCTTGAAGTCGCCGGGAGCAACGAACTGCACCGGATGCGTGGCCACGACCGGGATGCGCAGGCGCGCCGCGAGCGCGACGCTGCGCGAGAGGATGCCCTCGCCGTTTCGCGTCCCCGCGCGCTGCAGCTCGATGTAATAGCGGCCGGGAAAGAGCGCCGCCCAGCCGGCGGCGAGGCGCTCGGCCGTCTCGGCGTGCCCCATAGCGAGCGTCTGCCCGACGTCGCCCGCCGCGGCGCCGGAGAGCGCGACCAGCCCGCCGGTGCCATCCTGTTCCAGCCACGCCCGCGCGATTTCGGCACGGCCCCGATGCTGGTTGGAGAGCCATGCGCGCGAGAGCAGGCCTGAGAGCGTCAGGTAACCCTGGCGCGAAGCGCAGAGCAAGAGCATCCGGAACGGCTTCTCGCGATCGGCGTCGTTCTGGATCCAGCAGTCGGCGCCGAGGATGGGCTTGATGCCTGCGGCACGCGCCGCACGGTAGAACTTCACCATGCCGAACAGGTTCGCGCTGTCGGTGAGGGCGAGGGCTGGCATGCCGTCGGCCGCGGCGCACTCCACCGCCTCGTCGATGCGCACGATGCCGTCGCTCACCGAGTACTCGCTGTGCATCCTCAGGTGAACGAACCGCGGCCCTCCCATGTCAAAAAATTCTACCGGAAAGGGTCATCATGAAACGCTGGTTGCTCGCCACCTGCTTCCTCGCCGCCGGCGCCGCGTTAGCGCAAGATCGCAGCACGGCGCTCGACAGAGCCTACGAGGAGGCGCGCGCCGCGCATGAGGCGCTCAAGGCGGCGGCGGCACGGCGCGATCAGGGCGTCGAGCCGCAGCCAGGCGAGCGCATCGGAACCGCCGCCGGCGGCAGCCGGCCGACCGAAAGCTACTTTGCTCGCCAAGCGATCCTCGAGCAGGAGCTCGAGGCCGCGCGCCGCCGCTACGAGGCCGCCCTCCGGCACTGGAACGACCTCAAGTAACATGCGCGGGCCATGCGGCCCGCGCTGCCAGCGCTGCTCCTGGGCGCGACCTGCATCGCGCTCTCGCCGATCTTCGTGCGCCTTTCCGAGGCCGGGCCTACGGCCACCGCTTTCTGGCGCGTCGCGCTGGCGGTGCCGGCGCTCTGGGCGGCGAGTATCGCGGCGCGGCGGCACGCGGCGACGCCCGGATCCGCTGCGCCATGGGCGCTGCTCGCGATCGCCGGGTTCGCCTTCGCCGGCGACCTCGGCTTCTGGCACGCCTCGATCCAGCTCACCTCCGTGGCGAACTCCACGCTGCTCGCCAATCTCGCCTCGATCTTCGTCACGCTCGCCGCGTGGCTTGTCCTGCGGCAGCGGCCGAGCGGCCTGTTCCTCGCCGGCTTGGTCACTGCGCTCGCTGGCGTATCGACGCTCGTGCGCGTAAGCGTCGATCTCTCGCCCGCGGCGCTCGCAGGCGACGCGCTCGGCGTGCTGACGGCTGTGTTCTACGCCGCTTACCTGCTCGCGGTCAAAGCGCTGCGCGACCGCGGACAATCCACGCTCGACGTCATGGCGGTCACGAGCACGCTCACCGCGACGATCCTTCTGCCGCTCGCCCTGGCTTCCGGGGAGACGATGCTGCCGCACAGCGCTTCGGGCTGGGCGGTACTCGCCGGCCTCGCTCTCGTATCGCACGCTGCCGGCCAGGGCCTGATCGCGTTCGCGCTCGCACACCTGCCTGCGGCGTTTTCCTCGGTCAGCCTGCTCTTCCAGCCGGTAATGGCGGCGCTGTTTGCCTGGATGATCCTCGCCGAGCCGCTGGTCGCGCTGCAGATGCTCGGCGGGGCTATCGTTCTCGCGGGCATCTACCTCGCCCACCGCGGTTCGCCTTAGACAACGAGCGCCTGCGGGTCTCCCTGACCTGGCTCGATGAGGCCGATCTCGAAGACCGTCTCGCCGGCTTCGCGCAGACTGCGTGCCGCGCGCGCGGCGTCGGCGGCGTCGACGACGGCGACCATGCCGATTCCGCAGTTGAACACGCGCAGCATCTCCTCCTCGGCCACGTTGCCCTCGCGCTGCAGCCACTGGAAAAGCGCCGGCCGCGGCCAGGCCGCCTTGCGAATGCGGGCCTGCACGCCGCGCGGAAGGATGCGTGGCACGTTTCCCGTGATACCGCCGCCCGTGATGTGCGCGAGCCCCTTGACTGGGACCGACTCGAGGAGCTTCAGAACCGGCTTCACGTAGATGCGCGTGGGCTCGAGAAGGTCGAAAGGCGGCGCGGCGCGCTCAGCGATGCGCCGGATAAGCGAGTAGCCGTTGGAATGCGCGCCGCTCGAGGCGAGCCCGAGCACCACATCGCCGGGACCAATGGCGCGGCCGTCGAGTACCCGGTCTTCCTCCACCACGCCCACGCAGAACCCGGCAAGATCGTACTCGCCGTCCGGGTACATGCCCGGCATCTCCGCGGTCTCGCCCCCAATCAGCGCGCAGCCCGCGAGCTCGCAGCCCCGCGCGATGCCCTTGATGACCTGCGCGGCGACGGCGCCGTCGAGCTTGCCGCACGCGAAATAGTCGAGGAAGAACAGCGGCTCGGCACCCTGCACAAGGACGTCGTTCGCGCTCATCGCGACGAGGTCGATGCCGATGGTGCCGTGACGCCCGGCGCGGAACGCGAGCTTGAGCTTGGTGCCGACACCATCGGTGCCGGAGACGAGCACTGGGCGCCGGTACTTCTGCGGCAATCGGCACAGCGCGCCGAATCCCCCGATGCCCGCCATCACCTCCGGGCGCAACGTGCGCTTCGCAAAGGGCTTGATGGCCTCCACCAGCTCGTCGCCAGCGTCGATGTCGACGCCGGCGTCGCGGTAGGAGATCGCTTCGTTCGACATGCTAGAGTGGCCATTCTACTCGACGCCATGCAGCAGCTTCCCCTCGAGATCTCGCATCCCGCGGAGCCGGACTTTGCCGACTTCATCGCCGGCGCCAACGCCGAGGCGATCGCGCGTGTGCGGGATCTCGCTTCGGGAGCGCTAGGCGAGCGCATTGTTTACCTCTGGGGCGCGCCGGGCAGCGGCCGCTCGCACCTGCTGCGCGCCGCGGCGCGCGTCAATCCGGGCCTGGTGATCGCCGACGATGTCGAAGCTCTGGACCGCCCGGGCGAGCAGGCGCTCTTCAATGCCGTCAATGCGGCCCGCTCCGGCGAATGCGCCGTGCTCGCGGCCGGTAGTGCGCCTCCCGCCGCGCTGCCGCTGCGGGAGGACCTGCGCACCCGCCTTGCCTGGGGGCTCGTCTACCGTCTGCGCCCCCTGAGCGACGCTGAAAAAGCGCTGCGACTGCGCGCCGAAGCGCAGCGCCGGGGGCTCAAGCTGACCGAAGAGATCGTGGCGTTTCTGCTCGCCCGGCTTCCCCGGGACCTGGGCAGCCTGCAGGCCGTTCTGGAAGTGCTTGATCGGTATTCGCTTATCCGCCAACGGCCGCTGACGCTGCCGCTGGTGCGCGAAGCATTGGCGTCGAAGCAACAATCCGCAGAACCTCCTCGACAAAAACAGGGGCCCTGAGTAGATTCATTTTTGTCCGCGAGGGGACTTCTATGCTATCGAAGACGTGTGCTCTTACCGCTCTTTGCGCCGGTCTTGCCGCGCTGCCCGCATACGGGCAGTCCGGCCTGCGGCTGCCGGAGCGGGGCGAGCCGGGCCTCGATCCTACCCTCGCGCACGGCTGGCTGGCGCCGGACTACGACCGGTTCGGCTTCGATGCTTGGCGCTGGCGCGAGCTCGGCTTGGGCGCCCCGTCCCGCATGCAGTGGTCCTACGCATTGAGCGAGCGCGGAAGCCTCGGCATGTCGCGCGGCTATGGCAGCGAGCTCGACGATCAGCGGCAATACTCGGTGTTCGGCAGCTACTGGGTTTCGCCCGAATGGGCAGTAAGCGCAGAAACCCTGGGGCGCGACGCCACCGGGCTTTTCCGCCTGCAGGACTTTCGCATCGGCGTCCAGCGCCGATTCTGAGTCCACCGCGGGCGCGCTGGGTAGAATCGGCCGCGCCATGCGGCTCGCCCTGTTCGACCTCGACAACACGCTGCTCGCCGGCGACAGCGACTACGAGTGGGGCCAGTTCCTGATCGACAGCGGCGTGCTCGAGCGCGCGGCGTACGAGGCGCAGAACCGCGCCTACTACGAGCAGTACGCCGCCGGGACGCTCGACATCCACGAATACCTGGGCTTTGCCCTGCGGCCGCTCGCCCAGCACTCACCGATCGAGCTGGAGCGCTGGCACGCCGAGTTCATGCGCACGCGCGTGCGACCGATGATCGCCGCGCCGGCCCGCGACCTCGTGCGCTCGCACCAGGAAAACGGCGACCTATGCGCCATCGTCACCGCGACCAACAGCTTCGTCACCGCGCCGATCGCCCGCGAGTTCGGCGTGCGCCATCTCGTGGCCACGGAGCCGGAGTCGCGCAACGGGCGCTTCACCGGCCGCGTCGCCGGCACCCCGTGTTTCCGTGAAGGGAAGGTGCGCCGCGTCGACGATTGGCTCACCGGCCTCGGCAGGCGCCTGGAGGATTTCGCGGACAGCGTCTTCTACAGCGATTCGCACAACGACCTGCCGCTTCTCGAGCGGGTGAAGCGGCCGGTTGCGGTGGACCCCGACGAAGCGCTCGCCGCGCATGCCATGGGGCGCGGTTGGGCGACGATCTCGTTGCGCCGGTAGAATCCGGGCCCTCGATGATCAAGAGGTTCATCCGTCGGGTCCTCGGCCTGGCAGCGGAAGCGGCGGTGCGCATGCCCCGGCAGAAGCACGGCCTGTCGCGCGACTCCCTTCATCCGGCTGCGGCCAAGGTCTGCGCGGTGCTACGGGAGAACGGATTTGCCGCCTACGTGGTTGGCGGCGCGGTGCGCGACCTGCTGCTCGGCATGGAGCCCAAGGATTTCGACGTGGCGACCGACGCCTCCCCCGAGCAGGTGAAACCGCTGTTCCGGCGCGCCCTCGTCATCGGCCGGCGCTTCCGGCTCGTCCACGTCATGCTGGGCGCGGAGACGGTCGAGGTTTCTACATTTCGCGCCGCCGACCCGCACACCGCGGAGAAGGACGAACACGGCCGCGTGCTGCGCGACAACGTCTTCGGTACCCAGGAGGAGGACGCGCGGCGGCGTGACTTCACAATCAACGCGCTGTATTACGACCCGACCACCGAGGAGGTCGTCGATTTCCACGGCGGGCTAGCGGACCTCAAGAAGCGTCGCCTGTCCATGATCGGCGACCCCGCGACGCGCTATCGCGAAGATCCGGTGCGCATGCTGCGCGCCGTGCGCCTGGCCGGGAAACTCGGGCTTACCATCGACAGCGCCACCCGGGAGCCCATTCGTGCGCTGGCGCCGCTCATCGAGCGCGTACCGCCCGCGCGGCTCTTCGACGAAATGCTGAAGCTGCTGCTCTCGGGGCACGCCAGCGCCTGCCTGCGGCAGCTGCGCGACGTGGGCCTGCACAAGGGCCTGCTGCCCCTGCTCGACGTGATCCTCGAGCAGCCGCTCGGCGAGCGCTTCGTGACGCTTGCCCTGGCGCAGACCGACGAGCGCGTGCTCGCCGAGCGCCCGGTGTCGCCGGCGTTCCTTTTCGCCGCGCTGCTGTGGCACGAGGTGCTCGCGGCATGGAAGTCGCGCCAGTCGCGCGGCGAGCGCGCCATTCCGGCGCTCGAGACGGCGATGGACGAAGTGCTCGATACCCAATGCGCGAAGCTCGCGATCACGCGCAAACTCACCGCGACCATGCGCGAAGTCTGGGCCATGCAGCCTCGCTTCGACACACGCTCCGGGCAGCGCGCCTACCGCCTGCTCGAGGCGCCGCGCTTCCGCATGGCGTACGACTTTCTCGCATTGCGCGCCGCGAGCGGCGAGGTCCCCGCAGAGCTCGAAGCCTGGTGGCGCGCCTTCCAGTCCGCCGACCCGGAAGCGCGCAAGGCGATGCTGGTTCCCGATAGCACCCCGCACAAGCGCCGCCGGCGGCGGCGCAAGAAGCGGCCGGCCGCGGCGGCGCCCGAGACGGCGTGAGCATCGCCTATGTGGGGATCGGCTCCAACCTCGATACCCCGCGCGCGCACGTGGAGACCGCGCTGGCCGAGCTGGACGGGATCCCGCACACCCGAGTCGTGAAGCGCTCTTCGTTGTACCGCAGCGCGCCACTCGGGTACCCGGACCAGCCTGCATTCGTCAACGCAGTGGCCAAGCTAAGCACGGGGCTGCCCGCCGAGGACCTGCTGGCCGAGCTGCAGCGCATCGAGGCGGGCCACGGGCGCGTCCGAAGCTTCCGCGATGCCCCGCGCACGCTCGACCTCGACCTGCTGCTCTACGATGACGAGGTGCGCGACTCCCTGGGGCTCGTCCTTCCGCACCCGCGTATGCACGAGCGCGCGTTCGTCCTTGAGCCTCTGGTCGAGATCGCGCCCGCCGCCACCATTCCACGCCGCGGGCGCGCCGCCGAGCTGCTGCAGGCCTGTCGCGGCCAGCGCGTCGAAAGGGCCGATGGATAGGTTCCGCTACCTCGTGGTGGAGGGACCGATCGGCGCGGGAAAGACGAGCCTCGCGCGACGACTGGGCGCGCGGCTGTCGGGAGACCTCGTGCTCGAGCAGCCCGAGGACAACCCGTTCCTTCCTCGCTTCTACCAGGACACGGCGCGCTTCGCCCTGCCGACGCAGCTCTTCTTCCTTTTCCAGCGCGCGCAGATGCTCGAGCCCCTCGCCCAGCCCGACATGTTCGGCCGCGCAGTCATCGGCGACTTCCTCCTCGACAAGGATCCGCTCTTCGCGCGCATCACGCTCTCGCCCGAAGAGCTCGCGCTCTACCAGAAGATCTACGACGCGCTGCGCCCGCGCACCGCCACGCCGGACCTCGTGATCTACCTGCAGGCGCAGCCCGCCACGCTTGTGGAGCGTGTGCGCCGGCGCTCCGCGGCCTACGAGCGGGGCATCGGCCATGAGTACCTCGCGGTCCTTGCCGAGAGCTACGCGCGCTTCTTCTACCACTACGACGCGGCGCCGCTGCTCATCGTCAACTCCGAGAACCTCAACTTCGTCGAGCGCGATGCCGACTTCGAGCTTCTCGTCTCGCGGGTGCAGCGCATGAAGAGCCGCCGCGAGTTCTTCAACCTCGGTTGATGCAGATCCTGCGCGACATCGCGAGCCTGCGCGGCGCGGTTCCCCCGGGCACGGTGGCCTTCGTGCCAACCATGGGAAACCTGCACCGCGGCCACGCGTCCTTGATCGAGATCGCCCGGCGACACGCATCGCGTGTCGCCGTCTCACTCTTCGTGAACCGGCTGCAGTTCGCCCCGGCCGAGGACTTCGACCGCTACCCGCGCACCTTCGAGCGCGACTGCGAGATGCTCCAGGCCGAGGGAGTGGAATTTCTCTTCGCTCCCGACGAAACGGTTCTCTACCCCGAGAAACAGCAATTCCGGGTGCATCCCGGTCCCTTGGGTGACGAGCTCGAGGGCCGCTTCCGGCCCGGCTTCTTCGAGGGCGTGGCGACCGTGGTGCTCAAGCTGTTCAACTGCGTCCAGCCGCGCGCGGCGGTCTTCGGCAAGAAGGACTACCAGCAGCTCATGGTGATCCGGCGCATGGTGCGCCAACTGGACCTGCCGATCGAGATTCTCGCCGGGGAGACCGTGCGCGAGGCCGACGGGCTGGCGATGAGCTCTCGCAACAGTTACCTCTCCCCCCTCGAGCGCGCCGAGGCACCGCGGCTCCATCAAATTCTCCACAAGGTGAAGCAGGGTCTGATCAGCGCGCAAGCGATGCAGGAGCTCGCGGCTGCTGGATGGCAACCGGACTACGTCGAAGTGCGGCGGCGTGCCGATCTGGCCGTCCCGGGCCCTGCAGACCAGGAGAGGGTCGTGCTGGCCGCCGCGCGCCTGGGCACGACGCGGCTGATCGACAGCCTGGAGTTCTAGGCGGGGTAGGGGTCGAAGGTCATCGACTCGACCGGCCAGCCGATGACCTGGGCGAGCTTGTCCATCGTCTCGTCGGTGAGCCGCACCGGCTGGAACTCCCCCTCGCCGCCCTTCGAGGAGATGAAGGCCTGGGCCGCCACCTCGTCGTTCCACGTCACCACCGGGTCGGGGCTCACCCCCGCCACCTGCCGGCAGATCGGAAAACCATCGGACTTGTAGACGATCGCGTACATTCGCCCCGGCGGCTAATTTACCCGATGTAAGCGTCGGGCAACAAGGCGGTTCCATAGGGGAACCCCTGATTGCGCAGGTCGGGGACGCGGACGTTAAATTTGGTTCGGGAGGTCCTGTTCCGGCTGCAGCCGTGGCAGGCCAGGCGAGGTGCCCCGCCGAGGGGCATGTCATTCAAGGGAGCAAAAAATGAGCAACATGCGCGACGCAGTCGGCCTTTACCTGCCGTACGGCAAGGGCAATTCGCAGTACCAGACCCAGTTCGAGCCGGCCACCGGGACCATCTGGGGATACTTCAACCCGCGGGGCACCGCCTGCTTCAGCCTCGGGCTGCTCAAGGACATCCGGGTGCACGACGAGGCGCTGACGGCGAACAACGGCCAGGTGGAGGTGGGCGGGCAGATGATGCGCGCCAGCCAATACGTTCTCGCTTCGCGCACGCCGCACGTTTTCAACCTTGGCGGCGACCTGGCGCTGTTCGTGCTGCTCATCAAGGCGCGGGACCGCGAGGCGCTCGCGCACTACGCGCGGCTCTGCATCGACGACCTTTACCCGCGCATCCAGAACTTCTCCTGCCCGACGCTTACGACCATTTCACTGGTCCAGGGCGACGCGCTCGGCGGCGGCTTCGAGGCGGCGCTCACCTCGGATGTCATCGTGGCCGAGGAGCGGGCGCAAATGGGGCTGCCCGAGATCCTATTCAATCTGTTTCCCGGAATGGGAGCGTACAGCCTGCTTTCCCGCCGCATCGGCATGCGGGAGGCCGAGCAGCTGATTCTTTCCGGCCGCATCCTCTCGGCGGCGAAACTGCACGAGATGGGCGTGGTCGACGTGCTCGCCCCGGACGGGCAGGGCGAGGCCGCGGTGCGCGAGTGGATCGCCAAGAACGCGAAGCGGCGTAACGGGATGCAGGCCGTCCACCGCGCGCGCGCACTCGTGCAGCCGGTCACGCGGGAGGAACTCGACGCGATCGCCAACGTCTGGGTCGACGCCGCTATGCGCCTCGAGGACCGTGACCTGAAGATGATGAGCCGGATCGTGCGTGCGCAGATGCGCCGGATGGAGTCGGGCGACGTCAGCGACATCACGGCCATGGCGCTCGCCGAGGAGCGCGTCGGCGCGGCGGGCTGAGCGTGGTGCGGGGCGACTGCGCGCCTCAGCGGAGCGACGACATGAACCCGCCCTCACCGAACATCTGCGCGAACTGGTAGAAGTTGACCTGCGTGGAATTGACGATGGCTTGCTGCGCGCGCGCATCGCCTATGACCTTCAGGAGCACGTTGAGCTTCGCCATGTGGTCCACGTCCATGGTGGCATGGGAGGAAAGGAACTTGAACCCGCCGTCATCGACTTGGCGGCCGAGGGCATGCGCAATGGAATCGGAGACGCGGCCCCCGTATACGGAGGAGACGACCTCGAGCATATAAAGCATTCCCAGCACGGAACATGGGTGAATGCGGTCGGCGCCGTGGTAGTTGAATGCGATCATGGCCTGGACCGGGGCACTCGGCGGATTCGCCCGCGCGCCGGAGACGTCACCTCCCATCGCCTCGATGTCTTCCAGCACCCATGTTTCGTGACCTTTTTCCTCCTCGATGCGCTCGTACAGGGCATAGCGCACCTCCCGGAACTCCTCGCTGCAGCGCGAAGCGGCAGCGGCCATGATCGGGCAGAAGTGCCAGACAATGTGATAAAGGTCGTGCAGGAAAGCTCGATACTCGGCGAGCGGCAGGCCATGGTGGATCATCGAGTGCACCTTGGGAACCGCCTCGAGTTCGCGCCGGCTAGCGTCGGTCAGCTCGACAAGCGTGATGAAGAAAGGCATCGGCTCGACCCCGGTCTGCTTGGACATTCGGCTAGGAATACTTGACACGGCTGCTCCCCTTTCGCAGGGGATTGTATCAGCGGCTAACCTGTCGACTTCTTCATGTCCACGAGGTAGCGCTCAAGCTCGCTGCGCGCGGCTGCCAGCTCCTCACTGAGCGAGCGCAGAAGCCGTGGCGCCTGCAGCCGCATTTCCGCGTCCGAGAGCTTGCCCAGGCTTGCGCAAAGAGCGGTCAAGCGATCGGTGCCCATGCTCGCCGAGGAGCCCTTGAACGCGTGCAGCAGCGAGCGGAACTCCTTGTAGTTTCGCGCGGCGAGCGCCTGCTCGACCCGCGCGAGGAGCGAGGCATTGTCCGCGAGAAACACGCCGATCAGCCTTTCCACAAACGCCGGAGAAGACCCCAGCTCCTCCAGGTGGCCGAGCGTTTCTGCGTTCACGACCGGAGCGTGCTGCGAAAGCTCCACGACCACACGCGCGGGCGTCGCCGACGGCGGCTGTGCGCGCTTCGCGTCCTGCGGCGTCCCGGTCAGCGTCTGAATCTCCTCTAGCAGCCTCAGCGCCTCGATGGGCTTGGGCAGGAAAGCATCGAATCCCGCCTCGAGCGCCTCTTTCTTCACCTCCGGTGTCACGTCGGCCGAGAGCATGATCGCCGGCAGGCGCTCGCGGCCCCGGCCGATCAGCCGGATTGCCTGCAGCGTCTCCATCCCTCCCAGCACGGGCATGTTGCGATCGAGCAGCACGATGTCCGGGTTCTCGCGCTCGAGCGCGTCGAGCGCCTGCTCGCCGTCGTTCGTCAGGATCACACCGTGCCCGGCGCGCTCCAGGATCTTGCCGGTCACCTCGCGATTAGTTGGATTGTCGTCCGCGACCAGCACGCGAAGCTTGCGCGCGGCGCCGCCCCGGCGCGCGTAGTCCTGTAGCCGGACGACCCCGTCACGGATCTCGTCCCCGGCCGAGACTGAATGGAGCACATTAAAGAGCAGGCGCTTGTCGAAAGGCAGTTCCAGGACCGCAGCGAATCCTGCGGAAAGCGCTTCGAAGCGGGAAACCTCCGCCCTGCGGGGCACGGCAAGAACCGTGGGTGGGGCGGGATCCGGCGCAGCCCGGCGGAAACGCTGCGCCGCCTTCACGTCTTGGCCGGCGGAGTAGATCATCGCGCTGTGGTAGGGCTTGGCGAGGCTGATTTCAGCAACGAGCCGGCTCACACCTTCGTCGATGTCACGCACCGCTACGGTTGTCGCGCCCCATCCCGAGAGGGTTTGCTCGAGAGCCCGCTGCTCCTGGGCCGGAAAGCCGATGAGAAGCACGCGCGCTTGCGCCAGGTCGCCGGTCACCCCGCCGGCCCGCTCCGGCTGCTTCTCTAGCTCGACTTCGAGCCAGAATGTGCTGCCAAGGCCCACCGCGCTTTCCAGCCCGAGCTTGCCGTCCATCAGCTCGACCAGCTGTTTGGCGATCGTCGTGCCCAGCCCCGTTCCCCCGAAGCGGCGCGTGGTGGACTGGTCGGCCTGCGTGAAGCTCTCGAAGACACGCGCCTGCGCCTCCGGGGCGATCCCGATCCCCGTATCGCGAATGGAGAACTTGAGGCGTACGCGGCTCTCGGTTTCCGCCTGCGCCGTAACGTGCACCGTGACGCTGCCTCGCTCGGTGAACTTCACCGCGTTGCCCGCGAGGTTGATGAGCACCTGCCGCAGGTAGTGCGGGTCCCCGCGCAGCCCCGGCGGCACCTCCGGCATGATCGAGACGATGAAGTCCACGCCTTTCGCGGCGGCCTGGGCGGCGAGGATACGGCAGGTGCTGTTGACGAGCGCGTGCAGGTCGAAGTCGGTCTTCTCCAGGACGACCTTGCCCGCCTCGATCTTCGAGAAGTCGAGCACGTCTTCCACCAGGCCGAGCATCACACGCGCGGAGCTGCGCAGCGTCTGCAGCATGTCGGCTTGCTCGCGGTTGAGCGGCGTGTCGCGCAGCAGGTCCGCCATGCCGATGATGGCGTTGAGAGGCGTGCGCATCTCGTGGCTCACCACGGAGATGAATCGGCGCTTGGCCTGGTTCGCGGCCTCTGCGCGCGCCAGCGCATCGAAGAGCTTGGTGACGAGCGACCGGACGTACAGGCTGAGCGCGACGAGCCCGATGAGCAGACCGTAGCCCAAGGCGAGGTGGCCCTGCCAGAATTCGCTTCCCCACAGCACCAGCGAGAAGCCGGCGACGCTGAGAGCGAGCGAGATGAGCAGGTACCTGGCGCCAAAGCGAAAGCCGTTGGCGAGCGTCACCCATACGTAGATGAGCACGAGCGGGGCGGCGCGCTCGCCGAGGAATGCCATGCACCACGTGGCGACGCCGATGTCCGCCACCGCGGCCACGACGCGCCGCGTGGGCGAGGCACCCGGCGAGGCGAGGATCCTCATGAACACCATCACCGACACCGCGAGGTAGGCAGCCATGACGCGGATCGTCGGCTCCTCGTGGTCACCCAGCGCGCCCGGGAGCAGGTAAAGGACGAGCAGCGCGCCGACGACGATGCGTACGAGCGCCTGCTCGTGCTCGGTGTCGGGCCGCGCGGCGAGCCGCGCGCGCAGCGCGGCGAGCGGGGCCCCGAGCGCGCGGATCATTCGCCCGGAAGCGGGTCGCGCCACTCGTTCTGGATCTGCAGCACGTCCCTCGCCATGGCGGCGAAGGCATCGACCAGACGCGGGTCGAAGTGCTTGCCTGCCTGGGAGCGCACGTACTCCATGGCTTTCTCGCTCTGCCAGGCATCCTTGTAGGGGCGCACCGAGGTAAGCGCGTCGTACACGTCGGCAACCGCCACGATGCGCGCGCAGAGCGGGATGTGGTCGCCCACCAGCCCGTTGGGATAGCCCGAGCCGTCGTACTTCTCGTGGTGGCCCAGCGCGATGAGGGCCCCCATGCGCACGTACTTCGACGCGCTGCCCTTGAGGATCTCGTGGCCGATCACCGGGTGGCGCTGCATCACCTGCCACTCGGCGGTGTCGAGCTTGTCGGTCTTGAGCAGGATCTGGTCTGGGATGCCGATCTTGCCGATGTCGTGCAGCGGTGCGGCGAGCTCGATGGTCTCGGCCTCGTCGCGCTCAAGGTCGAGGGCGTTCGCGATCAGGCGCGAATAGCGCGCCATGCGGATCAGGTGGTAGCCCGTCTCCTCGTCGCGGAACTCGCCCGCGCGCGCGAGGCGCAGCAGGGTCTCCTTCTCGCGCTCGCGAACCTCGCGCGTGGCGTCCTCGACCATGTGCTCGAGAAGGCGCCGCCGGTCCTCCAGCGCGAGCTGCTGGCGCCGCAGGGTCAGCAGGTTGCGGCAGCGCGCGAGGCACTCGCGCGCGTCGACGGGCTTGGTGAGGAAGTCTGTGATCCCGGCGTCGAGCGCCGCGTAGCGCACCTTGCGGTCGTCGTGCACCGTGACCATGACAATCGGCACGTGCTCGTATCCCGGAAGCGCGCGCAGGCGCTTGACGAACTCGATCCCGTCCATATCGGGCATCATGTAGTCGACAAGCACGAGGTCGCTCACGTTGCGTGTCGCCCAGACGACGGCGTCGACCGGGCGGGCGAATCCCTCCACCACCACGCGCTCGTCGAGGCTGCGCACCACCTGCTCGAGAATGGCGCGGCCGGTCGACTGGTCGTCGACCACCATCACCGTATTGCGCGCCGAAGGCAGCACCCTCACCTGCGCCTTGGCCATGGACCCCCCCGGGAAGCGAGTTAGCCGCAGAAGCCTACGCCCGGCCTCCAGGGCTGTCCAGCCAAGGGGCGGGGATTGACGTTTTTTTTCAACACGGACGGTCCGCTTCGCCCTGGTGCCGGAAGAGAGACTCGAACTCTCATGGTGTCGCCACCGGCGGATTTTGAGTCCGCTGCGTCTACCGGTTCCGCCATTCCGGCCGGCCTGCAAGAGCAGAAATTATAATTTGCGCGGTGCTCGTCTCCGAGTTCGACTATGCGCTGCCGCCGGAGCTCATCGCACAGCACCCGGCACCGGCGCGCACCGCGAGCCGCCTGCTGCACCTGCGCGCCGATGGCGGCATCGCTGACCTGCGCTTCATCGACCTGCCGCGGCTCGTGGACCGCCGCGATGCGCTCGTCGTCAACGACACCCGGGTAATCAAGGCCCGGCTGGCCGGCCGCAAGTCGAGCGGCGGCCAGGTCGAACTCTTCGTCGAGCGCCTCACGGGCCCGCGCGAGGCGCTTGCGCTCATCCGCGCGAGCCACCCGCCGCCCGCTGGCTCGGAGATCGTGGTGGATGCGGTGCGCGTCACCGTCCAGGGGCGCGAGGGCGAGCTCTACCGCGTGCGCTTCTCGCAGGACATCGCGCCCCTGCTCGAGCGTCACGGCGCGGTGCCGCTGCCGCCGTACATCCGCCATGCGCCGCAACCCGAGGATGCCGAGCGCTACCAGACGGTGTACGCCAAGGCGCCCGGCGCCGTCGCCGCCCCGACCGCCGGGCTGCATTTCGACCGCGGGATGCTGGACGACATCGAGGCGGCGGGCGCCAGGATCGGCCACCTTACGCTCCACGTGGGTTTCGGGACCTTCCAACCGGTGCGCGTCGACGAGGTAGAGGCGCACCGCATGCACGCGGAGCGCTACACGATCCCGCCGTCCACTCTGGATCTCCTGCGAGGGAGGCGCGTCCTTGCCGTCGGCACGACGACGCTGCGGGCGCTCGAGACCTTCGCACTCACCGGCGAGCACGCAGGGGAGAGCGAGCTCTTCATCTATCCCGGCTTCCAGTTTCAGATGGTGCGGCGGCTGCTCACCAACTTTCACCTGCCGAAATCCACGCTGCTCATGCTGGTGTGCGCCTTCGCCGGCAAGGAGAAGCTCCTCTCCGCCTACCGCCATGCCGTCGAGGAGCGATACCGCTTCTTCTCCTACGGCGACGCCATGCTGATCGAGCGATGAGATTCCGTGTCGCCGCGAGCGACGGCCGGGCCCGGCGCGGCGTGCTCGAGCTCGCCCACGGGCGCGTGGACACGCCGGCGTTCATGCCGGTGGGCACCTACGGCTCGGTCAAGGCGATGTCGCCGCAGGAGCTCGAGGCGCTCGGAGCGCAGATCGTCCTGGGCAACACCTTCCACTTGTGGCTGCGCCCAGGCCTCGAGGTCATCTCCAAGCACGGCGGCCTCCACCGCTTCATGGCGTGGAAGTGGCCAATCCTCACCGACTCCGGCGGATTTCAGGTCTTCAGCCTAGGGGACCTACGCAAGATCGGCGAGGAAGGCGTGCAGTTCGCCTCGCCGGTGAATGGGGACCGGCTGCTCCTCACGCCCGAAGAGTCGATGCGAATACAGCGGGTGCTCGGATCCGACATCGCCATGGCGTTCGACGACTGCACGCCCTACCCCGCCACCGAAAAGCAGGCGGCGGACTCGATGCGCCTGTCGATGCGCTGGGCGAGGCGCTCCAGAGCCGCTTTTACGGGGACCCTGTTCGGCATCGTGCAGGGCGGCGTGTACGAGCCCTTGCGCGAGGAGTCGCTGGAGGAGCTGCAGGCGATCGGCTTCGACGGATATGCCGTGGGCGGCCTCGCCGTCGGTGAGCCAAAGGAGGACCGCTCGCGCATCCTCGCGCACATGGCGTCGCGGTTGCCGGCGGGCAAACCCCGTTACCTGATGGGCATGGGCACGCCCGAGGACATCATCGAGGCGGTCGGCGCGGGCATCGACATGCTCGACTGCGTGCTGCCGACGCGCAACGCGCGCAACGGCTGGCTCTTCACCCGCTTGGGCGACGTGAGGATCCGTAACGCGCGCTATCGCGACGACACCGGCCCGCTCGACCCCGGTTGCGCGTGCTATACCTGCCGCAACTTCACCCGTGCATACCTGTATCACCTGCAAAAAGCGAACGAGATCCTCGGCGCCCGGCTGAACACGCTGCACAACCTGCACTACTACCAGGAGCTCATGCGCGACCTGCGCGCCGCCATCGAGCAGGGCGCGCTCGCGCGGCGTTCCCGCGAGCTCTTGGATCTGCGCAAACGGCTATAATCGGCCGTTTTCTCCCGTCCGGAGCCTAGTAGTGTTCATCGCCCCAGCCTATGCGCAAGCCGCCCCCGCGGGCGACCCGGGACTGATCGGCTTCCTGCCGATCGTCCTGATGTTCGTGCTGCTGTACTTCCTGATGATCCGCCCGCAGATGAAGCGTGCCAAGGAGCACAAGTCCATGGTGGAGGCGCTGCAGAAAGGCGACGAGGTCGTCACCTCCGGGGGCGTGCTCGGCCGCATCACGAAGATCGGCGATGCCTACGTCGCCATCGAGATCGCGCCCAACACCGAGGTCAGCGTGCAGCGCGCCTCGGTCCAGACCCTGCTCCCGAAGGGCACGCTGAAAAGCCTCCAGTAAGTGAACCGGTTCCCGACCTGGAAGTACGCGATGATCGCGGTCGCGGTCGTGGCCGGCTTTTTCTACACGCTGCCGAACTTCTTCGGCGAGTCGCCGGCGGTCCAGGTGTCGAGCGCGCGGGCGACGCTCAAGCTAGAGGCGGCCGCGCTCGAGCGCGTCGAGGATGCGCTACGCGCAGAGAACATCCCCTACACCGGTGCGGTGCTCGATGCGACGAGCGTGCGGGTGCGCTTTTCCGACACCGACACCCAGCTTAAGGCACGCGACGTCATCGAGCGCGCGCTCAACCCGGACCCTGCCAACCCGTCTTACGTAGTGGCGCTCAACCTCCTGCCCGCCTCTCCCGGCTGGCTCTCGGCGATCAACGCGCTGCCGATGTACCTCGGGCTCGACCTCCGGGGCGGCGTGCATTTCCTGCTGCAGGTCGATATGCCGGCGGCGATCACCAAGCGCATGGAGGCCGCCGCGGCCGACGTCCGCGCGACGCTACGCGAGCGCCAGATCCGCTACGGCGCGGTGACGCGCGAGGGACAGACGGTGCGCGTGCGCTTCCGCGACGCGTCCACGCGCGACAAGGCGCGCGAAGTCCTGGTGAACACCTTCCCGGACCTCGCCATCGCCGAGCGCGACGCCGGCCAGGAGGTCCTCTTGGTCGCCACGCTGCAGCCCGAGGCGGTCAAGCGCACGCAGGACTACGCGCTGCAGCAGAACATCACCACGCTGCACAACCGCATCAACGAGCTCGGCGTCGCCGAGCCGGTGATCCAACAGCAGGGCGCCGACCGTGTCGTGGTGCAGCTCCCCGGCGTGCAGGACACCGCGAAGGCGAAGGACATCCTCGGCCGCACCGCGACCCTGGAGGTCCGCATGGTCGACGAGGAAAAGATGAACCCGGCGACGCTCGAGGCCGCCGCCAAGGGACAGGTGCCCTTCGGCACAGAGTTCTACGTGGAGAGGAACGGACAGCCGCTGCTGGTGAAGCGCGAAGTCGTCCTCACCGGCGAGCGGCTCACCGACGCCCAGCCGGGCTTCGATTCCCAGACCAACGAGCCGGCGGTGCATCTGCGCCTCGACGCGCAGGGCTCGCGCGTCTTCCAGCAGGTGACGCGCGAGAGCGTCGGCAAGCGCATGGCCATCCTGCTCTTCGAGAAGGGGCGCGGCGAGGTAATCACGGCGCCGGTGATCCGCAGCGAGATCGCGGGCGGGCGCGTGCAGATCTCGGGGCGCATGAATACCACCGAAGCTAACGACATCGCGCTACTCCTGCGCGCGGGCTCGCTCGCCGCGCCGATGGAGATCATCGAGGAGCGCACCGTGGGCCCGAGCCTCGGGCGCGACAACATCGAGAAGGGCTTCAACGCCACGATGTGGGGTTTCTTCGCGATCGTCGCGTTCATGACGGTCTACTACGCCCTGTTCGGCGTGATCTCCTCGGTGGCGCTGGCGGTGAACCTGCTGCTGCTGATCGCCCTGCTCTCGCTGCTGCAGGCGACCCTGACCCTCCCCGGCATCGCGGCAATCGCGCTCACGCTCGGTATGGCGATCGACGCCAACGTGCTTATCAACGAGCGCATCCGCGAGGAGATCCGCACCGGCGCCACGCCCCAGGCCGCGATCGCCGCCGGCTATGAGCGTGCCTGGGGCACGATCTTCGACTCGAACGTCACCACCCTTATCGCTGGCCTGGCGCTGCTCCTCTTCGGCTCGGGACCCGTGCGCGGCTTCGCGGTGGTGCACTGCCTGGGCATCCTCACCTCGATTTTCTCGGCGGTCCTGGTCTCGCGCGGCATCGTCAACCTCGTCTACGGGCATCGGCGGCGCGTCGGCAGGCTCGCCATCGGCAACACCGCGTGGAAGTGAGCTAGCACGATGGAATTCTTCAAGATCCGGCGAACCATCCCCTTCATGCGGTACGCCGTGATCTTCAACGTGATCTCGGTGCTGACGTTCGTGGTCGCGGTCGCCTCGCTCGCGGTGAAGGGGCTGAACTTCTCGATCGAATTCACCGGCGGCACGCTGATCGAGGTGTCCTATCCCCGGTCCGCCGACGTGCAGCAGGTCCGGCAGACCCTCGACAAGGCCGGCTACCACGCCGAGGTACAGACCTTCGGCTCCTCGCGCGACGTGCTGATCCGCATGCCGATCGAGAAGAACCAGTCGACCTCGGCGCTTTCCCAGGAGGTCCAGAAGCTGCTGCGCGGCGCCGAGCCCGGCGCGGAGGTGCGCCGCGTCGAGTTCGTCGGCCCGCAGGTCGGGCGGGAGCTCGCCGAGTACGGCGCGCTCGCGCTGCTCGTCACCTGCCTGGGGATCGTCGCGTACCTCGCGCTGCGCTTCGAGTGGAAGTTCGGCCTGGCGGCGATCATCGCCAACCTGCACGACGTGGTCATTATCCTGGGCTTCTTCTCATTGTTCCAGTGGGAGTTCTCGCTCCCCGTGCTCGCCGCGGTGCTGGCGATCCTCGGCTACTCGGTGAACGAGTCGGTGGTGATCTTCGACCGGGTACGCGAGAACTTCCGCAAGATGCGCAAGGCGAGCACCACCGAGATACTCGACGCCGCCATCACGCAGAACATCTCGCGCACCATCATCACGCACGGCAGCACACAGATCATGGCGCTCACCATGCTCATCTTCGGCGGCCCGGCGCTGCACTACTTCGCGCTTGCCCTCACCATCGGCATCTGCTTCGGCATCTACTCCTCCGTATTCGTCGCCGCGGCGCTGCTCATGTGGTTCAAGGTCTCGCGCGCGCACTTCATCAAGCCGCCGAAAAAGACCGGGCGGGACGAGCACGAAGGCGCGGTGGTTTGAGTTCGGGGTCAGACCCCGAACTGCTCCTTACTTGAGGATCTGTACCAGGTTCGAGTAGTCGTCGGTCCACGTGCGCCACTGCGGGCGGTCCTCGACCGGCCTCGCGCCGCGCGCGACGATCTCCTCGTGCGCAAGCGCCGCCGGGTCGCGCGACACCAGCACCCAGTCGCTCGTCGAGCGGCTGTCGTCGTCCGCCGCCTCGTCCTCCACGAGCACCGCGTGCGCGCCGTGCTCCTGCGCCAGGCGCGCCACCACCGGCGCGAGCTCGAGGAAGCGGTTCGACACGTGGAAGGCGACGAGCCCGTCGCGCTTCACGTGGCGCAGGTACACCCCCAGGGCCTCGCGCGTGATGAGGTGCACCGGAATGGCGTCGCTCGAGAAGGCGTCGATCGCCAGTACGTTGAAGTCCTGCCGCGCTTCGCGCTCCAGGGTCAGGCGCGCGTCGCCGAGCGCCAGCTCGATGTGCGCGGGGCTCTCGGCCAAGTAGGTGAAGTCACGATGCGCGATCTCGATCACGCGCGAGTCGATCTCGTAGAAGCGGATCACGTCGCCCTTACGGCCGTACGCGGCGATGGTGCCCGTGCCCAGCCCGATCACGCCAACCCTCGCCGGCCCCCGCGCCTGCGCGGCGCGGATCGCCCCGCCGACGCCCGAGTCCTCGTGGTAGTACGTGGTGAGCTGGCGCCCGCCGCCCGGGGTCATGTATTGCTCGCCGTGCATGATCGTGCCGTGCACCAGGCGCCGCAGGTGCGAGGGCCCGGTCGGCGAGCCATACTCCTTGACCCGCAGCACCCCATAGAAGCTGCGGGTCGCCACCAGCACATCCTCGTGGTGGCGCAGCCCGTCGTACACCGCGCAGCCGGCCGCCGCCATCAGCGCCGCCAGGCTCGCCACGCGCGCAGCGACCTGCAGCTGCACGATGCGCAGCGGCAACCTCGCGAAGCGCACCGCGACCAGCAGGCCGAGCACCACCAGACCGATGCCGAGCTCGTAGTAGCCGCTGAAGACAAGCGGCGCCACTACCGCCACGAGCAGCCCGCCGAGCGCGCCGCCGGCGGACACGATGAGATAGAAGGCGGTCAGGTGCCGAGGCGCCGGCCGCGCGCGGTAGAGCTCGCCGTGGCAGAACAGGCACGCGAGAAAGAGTCCGGGCAGGAACACCGCGAGCTGCAGCGGCAGCTGGAACTGGTAGCCGTCGTCGGCGATGAGCCACGCCATGGCGCCGAGCCAGAGCAGGATGAGCGGCCAGAGCCTCTCGGGCCGGTACCACCGCCCCCCCTCGAAGGTAAGGATGAAGCTCGCGAGGTAGAGCGTGAGCGGCGCGAGCCAGAGCAGCGGCACGGAAGCCACGTTCTGCGTGAGGTGGTTGGTCACCGCGAGGAGCAGCACGGAGCCGGTTGCCGAGAGCGCGAGCCACAGCGCCACCTCCCCGGCGCGCAGGCGAGCGCCGCCCTGGACGGCAGGCGCGGTCGCCATCGGCCCCGGCGAGCCCCACGCCGCGTACGCGCACAGGGCGGCGAACGCGGCGAAAAGCCATGACCAGATCGCGACCTGCTCGCCGGCGCTCAAGTAGGGCTCGACAACGAACGGGTAGCCGAGCAGCGCGACGAGCGACGCGAGGTTCGACACGGCGAAGAGCCGGTACGGGTTCTCCCGGGGGCGCGTCTGCGCGAACCAGGCCTGCACGAGCGGGCTCGTCGCCGCGAGCAGGAAGTACGGCAGGCCGACGCTCGCGCCCAGGAGCAGGAGAATGTGGCTCACCGGCTCGTCGTCCCCTGCCGGCTTCCAGGAATCCGCCGGCGCGATCGGCAGCACGGCGAGCGCGGCGGCGAGCAGCACGATGTGCACTAGCGCCTGGCGCCGGCCCACGAACGCCCGGCGCTGCAGGAGGTGGGCGTAGCCGTAGCCGGCGAGCAGCAGCGCCTGGAAGAAGAGCAGGCAGGTCGTCCACACCGCCGAGCTACCGCCGAACCAGGGCAGGATCAGGCGCGCGATGAGCGGCTGCACCAGGAACAGCAAGAACGACGAGAGGAAAATAGTGCCCGCGTGCAGCATGCCGCCTTCCGGCGCCTAGATCCGCTTGGCGAGCTCGGCAGCGAGGCCGATGTAGCGGGCGGGCGTGAGCGTCAGCAGGCGCTTTTTCGCCTCCGGCGGGATGGGCAGCGACCTCACGAACTGCGCGAGTTGCCGGCGCTCGAGCCGCCTGCCGCGGCTGATCGCCTTGAGCTTCTCGTAGGCGTCGGGCACGCCGTGGCGGCGCATGACCTGCTGCACGGCCTCAGCGAGCACCTCCCAGTTTGCCTCGAGATCGGCGCCGAGGCGCCCGGGCTCGGCCTGCAGCTTGCCGAGCCCGCGCAGGCAGCTCCGGTACGCGAGCAGCGTATGGCCCAGCGCCGCGCCGAGATTGCGCTGCGCGGTCGAGTCGGAGAGGTCGCGCTGCCAGCGCGAGACCGGCAGCTTCTCCGAGAGATGGCGCAGCAGCGCGTTGGCGATGCCGACGTTGCCCTCCGAATTCTCGAAATCGATCGGGTTCACCTTGTGCGGCATGGTCGAGGAGCCGACCTCGCCCTTCTTCGCCTTCTGCGAGAAGTAGCCGAGGGAGATGTAGCCCCAGAGGTCGCGATCCAGACCGAGCAGCACGCAATTCGCGTGCGTATAGGCGTCGAGGAGCTCCGCGAGCCAGTCGTGCGGCTCGATCTGCGTCGTGTACGGGTTGGGCTCGAGCCCCAGTCCCTCGACGAAGCGCCGGGAAAAGCGCTCCCAGGAAACGCCCGGGTAAGCCACGGCGTGCGCGTTGTAGTTGCCGACTGCGCCGTTCGCCTTGCCGAGCACCGGGACGCGCGCGATGCGCTCCCGCGCGCGCCCGAGCCGGTGTGCGAAGTTCGCCATCTCCTTGCCGAGCGTGGTGGGGCTCGCCGCCTGGCCGTGCGTGCGCGAGAGCATCGGCAGGGCGGCGTGCCGGCGCGCGAGGGCCTTGAGCGCTGCGACCAGCTCGTCGAGCGCCGGCAGCATCACCGCCTCGCGCGACTCGCGCACCATCAGCGCGTAGGAGAGGTTGTTGATGTCCTCCGAGGTGCAGGCGAAGTGCACGAATTCGAGCGCCGCCTGCGCCTCGCGGTTGTTCGCGAGCCTGGCGCGCAGCCAGTACTCGATCGCCTTGACGTCGTGGTTGGTCTCGCCCTCGATGCGCTTGATCTCCTCGGCGTCCTTCTCCGAAAAGGTCTTGAGCAGCTTCGAAAGCTCGGACTGCGTCCTGGGAGAGAAGGGCTTGATCTCCCGGATCGCGCGCTCGGCGGCGAGCGCCTGCAGCCAGGCGAGCTCCACCCGGACGCGGTAGCGGATGAGCGCCTGCTCGCTGAAGTACTCGCGGAGCGGATCCGCCGTCCTTGCGTACCGGCCGTCCAGGGGAGACAGCGCGGCGAGCGGCGAGGGCATGGGCCTCTATTATACGGGGGTGCCGATTGCGCTCTCGAAAGCCGCCCTCACGAAACTGAGCGCCGAGGCGCGCGCCTGCCGGCGCTGCGCGGACGCGCTGCCGCTCGCGCCGCGGCCCGTGTTCCGCGCCGCGAGCACCGCTCGCCTGCTCATTGTCGGCCAGGCGCCGGGCAAGCGGGCGCACGAGACCGGCATCCCATGGAACGATCCCTCCGGAGACGTGCTGCGCGAATGGCTCGCGCTGGACCGCGACGCCTTCTATGACGCCTCGCGCATCGCCATCGTGCCGGCAGGGCTTTGCTACCCGGGTACGGTCGACGGGGCGGACCTGCCGCCGCGCCGGGAATGCGCGCCGCTCTGGCAGCCACGCTTTCGCGCCGCCCTGCCCGGCGTGCGCCTGACGCTTCTTGTGGGCATGTACGCGCACGCCTTCTATCTGGGAGCGCTCAGAAAAAAGACCCTCTCGGAGACGGTGAAAGCCTGGCGCGAGTACCTGCCCGAGTTCTTCCCGCTGCCGCACCCGAGCTGGCGCAACCGGGCGTGGGTGCAGAGAAATCCGTGGTTTCGCTCCCGCGTCGTCCCGGATCTCAGGCGGCGCGTTAAGGCGTGTATCGGACAGGTATAATCCGCCGCGCTCGACGAAGCTCCCATGAAACTCCTCGGCTCGCCCGCCAGCCCGTACACGCGCAAGGTACGCATCGTCCTCGCCGAGAAGCGCATCGACTGCGACATGGAGACCGTTGACGTGCAGCCGGTCGACAACCCGGTGAACGCGCACAACCCGCTCGGCAAGGTCCCGACGCTCGTGCTCGACGACGGCACCGCGCTCTACGACTCGCGCGTGATCGTCGAGTTCCTCGACAGCGTCTCGCCGATCAGCCGCCTCATTCCCGACGGAATGCGCGAGCGCGTCGCGGTGCGCCGCTGGGAAGCGCTCGCCGACGGCGTGGTCGACGCGGGACTGCTCGTGCGCTACGAGTCGCTGCGCGACGGGAACGAGCAGAGCGCCGCCTGGGTCGCCAAGCAGCTTGCCCGCATGCGCCGTGGCATGGACGAGATGCAGTCCGAGCTCAGCGGCAAGGCCTGGTGCCACAACGGGCGCTATTCGCTCGCCGACATCGCGGTGGGCTGCTGCCTCGGCTGGCTCGGCTTCCGCAGGCCCGGCGGCGTGGACTGGCACACCGAGTACGCCGGGCTCGCGCAGCACTACAGGAAGCTGATGGAGCGCCCGGCGTTCGCCGACACGGCGCCTAAGTGAGAGATCGGGGTCAGACCCCGATTTGATCACTCGATCAGCCGGTCGGCCTGCAGCCTGAGGGAGGCCGGGACCGACAAGCCGAGCGCATCTGCCGTCTTCAGGTTGATCACCAGCTCGAAGCGAGCCGGCTGCTCTACCGGAAGATCTCCTGGGCGCGCGCCGCGCAGCAGCTTGTCGACGAAGCTTGCAGCCTGCCGATACTGCCCGGGAAGGCTTGGCCCATAGGAAGCGAGTCCGCCGGCTTCGGCATCTTCGCGGAACGGATACACGATCGCCAGCCGGTGCCTTCCGGCAAGCGCAGCCGTCTCGCTGCGCAGCATCGTGATGGTGGGATCGACCAGGCGCAAGGCCGCCTTCACTTCCGAGCGCGTCGCCGTCTCGAACACACGCTCCAGGTCGCTCGCCCGCCGGATGTGCAGTACCGGCGCAAGCTCCAAGCCGAGAGCTCGGGCCGCCTCGCGCGCGTTCGTCATCTGAACGCCGGCGTTGGGATCGTCTGGATTGAGGAGCAGCGCTATGCGTGAAACGCTCGGCACCAGCTCCTTGAGGAGCGCCATGCGCTTGCCGGTAAGCTCGGCGACGATGTTGGTCACGCCGGTGATGTTCGCTTCCGGGCGGGCGAGGTTCCTTACCAGCCCGACCCCCAGAGGGTCCGCCACGCCGATGAACACGACCGGAATTCTCTTCGTTGCCGCCTTGACGGCGAGGCTCGCCGGCGTGGTGGAGACGAAGATTACGTCCGGCTTGTCTGCGACGAGCTCCTCCGCGAGCCTGCGCAGGCGCCGGAAGTCGCCTTCGGCGAACCGTGCCTCGAGCTGGAAGTTGGCTCCCTCGACGTATCCGAGCTCGCGCATACCCTGCCTGAAGGCATCCAGAAATGCCGTTCGCGACGCCTGCGAGCCGCCCGTAAGGTATGTCACCCTGTGCAGCCGTTCGGCCGGCCGGGGCTGAGCAACCGCTACGCCCAGGAAAAGGGCCGCAAGCGCGAGCACCGACGCCAACCGCAGGACCGGCCTCAGCAAATTACTCCCCCTCCCAAGCACGATTCGCCATCGTAAAGCACCACCGACTGCCCGGGCGTCACCGCCCACTGGGGCGATTCGAAATCCACGCGAATCCCGGAATCCATCACCCTTGAGAGGGTGCATGGCGCGTCGGCCTGCCGGTAGCGCGTCTTAGCGGCATGCGCGGAGGGCGCCGCAGGGGGCGTGCCGGCGATCCAGCTCGCTTCCAGCGCCTCGAGCGAACGCTTCAGGAGCAGCGGGTGGTCGCGCCCCTGCACCACGATGAGCTCGTTCGTTTCCATGCGCTTCTGCGCGACGTACCAGGGCTCCCCCGGCCCGCCGACGCCGATTCCCTTCCTCTGGCCGATGGTGTAGAAGGCGAGCCCGATGTGCTCCCCGAGCTTGCGCCCGCTGTCGTCGATGATGGGCCCCGGCGCCTTCGCGACGTAGCGGTTCAGGAACTCGCGGAACGGCCGCTCGCCGATAAAGCAGATGCCGGTCGAGTCCTTCTTGGCGTGATTCGGCAGGCCCGCCTCCCTCGCGATGCGGCGCACCTCCACCTTCTTCAGTCCTCCCACGGGGAAGATCACCCGGCAAAGCTGCTCCTGCGTAAGGCGATGGAGGAAATAGCTTTGGTCCTTCGTCGGGTCCGTCCCTTTCAACAGCTGAAAGGCATTCCCCGAAACTTCCACTCGGGCGTAATGCCCGGTGGCGATGCGCTCCGCGCCCAGGCGCATCGCGTGGTCGAGGAAGGCGCGGAACTTGATCTCGGCGTTGCAGAGCACGTCCGGGTTCGGCGTGCGCCCGGCCGAGTACTCTCGCAGGAAGTCCGCGAACACCCGGTCCTTGTACTCGGCGGAGAAGTCCACCGCTTCCAGGTCGATGCCCATCACGTCGGCGGCCGCGGCGGCGTCGACGAAGTCCTCGCGCGCGCGGCAGTACTCGTCATCCTCGCCCCAGTTCTTCATGAAGAGGCCCAGCACCTCGTGCCCCTCTCGCTTGAGGAGCAGCGCCGCGACCGAGGAGTCGACGCCCCCGGACATGCCCACGACGACTTTCACGGGAAGTCCCGGGACAGGACCTCGAGCGGGAAGCGCTTCCCGGCGAGGAAGTCGTCGACGCACTGTTGCACCATCGGCGAGCGGTGCTGCACCGAGCGACCGCGGATCTCCCCCGGCATCAGCCAGTGCAGCCGCACGATTTCCTTGTCCAGCGCTCGGGACGAATCGAAGCGGCCCACAGTGCCGGAAAAACAGAACCTGAGGAAGGTTACGTCCTTGGCTGGATAGCTCCAGCGATAGATGCCGACCAGCCCCGTCGGCTGGAAGTCATGCGCGGTCTCTTCCAGCACCTCGCGCCGGCACGCGTCGGCGAGCGACTCTCCCGGATCGAGGTGTCCGGCGGGCTGGTTGAGGACGAGCCGACCGTCGACGCTCTCCTCCACAAGCAGAAAACGTCCATCCCGCTCGATGACCGCGGCCACGGTCACCGAGGGTTTCCAGATTGTCATGCCGCCTTCTTGGTGTTCTCTCGGATGAACTCGGCCATGCGCTGCACGCCCGCCTCGATCTGCTGCTTCGAGGCGGCGTAGGAGAAGCGCACATGCTGGCCCTCGCCTGGCACGCGGCTGCCGAAGTGGATGTCGGCGAGCAGCGCGACGCCCGCCTCGTTCAGCAGGCGCTTCCTGAATTCCTCGGAATCGGCAACCCCGATGCGCCGGCAGGCCTCGGAGACGTTCGGCCACACGTAGAACGCGCCGCCGGGCACCTGACACTTCACGCCGGGGACCTCGTTCAGCAGGCGCACGATGAGATCCCTGCGCTCGAGGAAGCTCTTCTTCATCGCCTCGGCTGAGTCCTGGGGGCCGTTGATCGCCTCCACCGCCGCCCACTGGCTGATCTGCGAGGCGCACGACTCGGTGTTGGTGATCCAGCGCGTGAAGACCGGCGCGAGCGCCGGGTTGGAGGCGAAGCCGATGCGCCAGCCGGTCATCGCCCAGGTCTTGGAGGCGCCGTCCGAGATGATCGTGCGCTCGTACATCCCGGGGAGCTGCGCGATCGAGAAGAACTCGCCGTTGAACACCAGGCGCGAGTAGATCTCGTCGGCGTACACCCATACCTGGGGATGGCGCTCCAGCACCTTCGCCACCTTTACCAGGTCGTCCTTCATGAGGCAGCCGCCGGTCGGGTTGTGCGGATAGTTCAGAATCAGCAGCTTGGTTCTCTTGTTCAGCAGTCTCTCGAGATCCGCGACGTCGAAGGCAAAGGCCTTGTCCTCGCGCAGGTGGATCGGCACCGGCTTCGCGCCGTTCGCGACGATCTGCGACTCGTAGATCGGAAACCCCGGGTTCGGATAGATAACCTCGTCGCCCGCGCCATAGTCGGTCGCCGAGAGGATGGCATAGGCGATGAAGGGCTTGGCGCCGGCGCCCACCACCACGTCCTGCGGGCGGATCGGCAGGCCCCCGCGCATGCGCGCCATGTACTGAGCCGCCGCGCTTCTCAGCTCGTCGATTCCGGCCGAGGGCGTATAGCCGTGCTTGCCCGACTTTATGGCGCGGATCGCGGCCTCCTGCACGTTGTCCGGCGCCGGGAAGTCGGGCTGGCCGATGCAGAAGCTGATGATGTCGCGGCCCTGGCGCGCAAGCGCGTTCACCTCGGCGAGGACGACGAAGGCGTTTTCGGTGCCGAGGCTCGAGGCCCGGCGGCTGAGTTCAGGCATAGCCTTTATTATGCCGCCTCATGCTCGTCAACTGCGTCGTCTACCAGGAGGGGCGCAAGCTCGCCGACATCGACCGGCGCGACATCAGCGACTACCTCGGCCGAGCCGGCTGCTTCGTCTGGGTGGCGCTACGCGACGCCTCGGCCGCGGAGCTCGAGGAGATGCGCGAGGAGTTCGACCTGCACCCCCTCGCGGTCGAGGACGCTCTCAAGGGCCACCAGCGCGCGAAGATCGAGGAGTACGGCGATTCGCTCTTCGTCGTGCTCAAGACCGTCGAGGTGGCGGGGGACGAGATCCGCATCGGCGAGGTCGACGTCTTTGCGGGCCGCAACTACGTTCTCTCGGTGCGCCAGGGCTCCGAGCGCGGCTTCGGCGACGTGCGCGCGCGCGCCGAGCGCGAGCCCGAGCTCCTCAAGGCCGGCTCCGGATACGTGCTCTACGCGCTTATGGACGCGGTGGTCGACCGCTACGTGCCGGTGCTCGACGCGGTCGAGAGCCGGCTCGAGTCGCTCGAGGAGCAGCTCTTCTCCAAGGGCGCCTCGCCGCGCGAGAACATCGAGGCGCTCTACTACGTGAAACAGCAGCTCACGAGCCTGAAGCACGTGGCCGGACCACTGCTCGAGTCGACCGGCCGGCTCTTCGGCGGCCGGGTGCCAGGGGTCTGCATCGGCCTGGGCGAATACTTCCGCGACGTCTACGACCACCTGGTGCGGCTCAACCAGTCGATCGACTCCGCGCGCGACACGGTGAGCACCGCGATCCAGGTGAACCTCGCCCTGATCACCATCGGCGAGAGCGAGGTGACCAAGCGCCTCGCCGCGTACGCCGCCCTCGTGGCGGTGCCGACGATGATCGCCGGCGTCTACGGCATGAACTTCGAGCACATGCCGGAGCTCTCCTTGCGCTTCGGCTACCCCGCGGTAATCGGCCTCATGGCCGCGATCGACGGCTACCTCTTCTGGCGCTTCCGCAAGGCAGGCTGGCTCTAGGCGAGATCCCTCAGCACGGCGCCCACGGTTTCGAAAAGCTGGTCCAGGTGCTTTCGCTCCGCGATGAGCGGCGGGCAGAAGGCGAGCGCGTCGCCGATCGGCCGCACGTAGACGCCCGCGTCCCAGCACTTCTCGAAGGCCTCGAAGCCGCGCTCGCCGGGCTTGCCCGGGCGCGCCGAGAGCTCGACCGCGCCGATCAGGCCGAGGTTGCGGCAGTCGACGACGTTCGGCATCCCCTTGAGCGAGTGAACGCCCTCCTGAAAGTATTCCGCCTGATTCTTCGAGTTGTCGAAAAGCTTCTCTTCCTCATAGGTCTCGAGCGTCGCGAGTCCCGCAGCGCACGCGAGCGGATGCCCGGAGTAGGTATAGCCGTGGAAGAGCTCGATGCCGCCGCCCTTCGACGCCATGAAAGTGCGGTAGATCTCGTCGCTCACGATCACCCCGCCGAGCGGAACCGAGCCGGAGGTGATGCCCTTCGCAAAGGTCATCATGTCCGGCTGGATGCCGAAGAACTGCGCAGCGAAGGGAGCGCCGAGTCTCCCCCAGCCGGTGATGACCTCATCGAAGATGAGGAGTATCCCGTTGCGGGTGCAGGTCTCGCGCAGCCGCTCCAGGTAGCCCCGCGGCGGTATCAGGACCCCGCCGGAGGCCTGTACCGTGTCGACGATGAGCGCCGCGATGTTCGACGCGTCGTGCAGCGGGATGATCCGGCTCTCGAGCTCGTCGGCGAGCTCCGCGCCGCGCGAGGGCTGCCCTTTCGAGAATGCATTGTCGGCAAGATGCACGTGGCGCATGTGGTCCACGTTCTGCAGCAGGGTGCCGGTGTACGCCTTGCGGTTCGCCCCCACGCCGCCGACCGACATGCCGCCGATGTTCACGCCATGGTAGGAGCGCTCGCGGCCGACGAAGCGGGTGCGGGTGCCCTCGCCGCGCAGCCGCTGATACGCGACCGCGATCTTCATCGCCGTGTCCACCGCCTCGGAGCCCGAGTTGGTGAAGAAGACGTGGCTCATGCCTTTCGGCGCGAGGGCCGCGATGCGCTCGGCGAGGCGAAACGGCAGCGGGTGCCCCAGCGAGAACGAGGAAGCGAAGTCGAGCTCGCCCGCCTGCGCCCGGATCGCCTCGACGATGCGCGCCCGGCAGTGGCCCGCATTCACGCACCAGAGCGTCGCGAGGCCGTCGAGCACCTGCTTCCCGTCGGCGGTGGTGTAGTACATGTCCTTGGCCGAGGCGACGAGCCGCGGCTTCGCCTTGAAGCGCCGGTTGTCGGTGAAAGGCATCCAATAGTGGTCGAGCCTCATAGGTCGAGCTCCGCTCTGACGGTCTCCCAGGGTACCGCGATCGCGCCATCTCCGCGCCGCTCGATCAGGCCGAGCTCCGCGAGCCGCGCGACGTCGGTGTGCACGTTCTTGTAATCCCTTTCTAGGCGCTTCGCCAGCTCGTAGATCGACATCGGCCCTTCGGCCTTCAGCCGCCCGAGTAGCGCCCAGCGCGCCGGCGACAGGGTCTTCAGCAGCAGCGGCAAGTCCTTCATGCTGAGCACCGAGATCGCTTTCGCCGGCGCGCCGCCGGCGGCGCGGTTCCACGCCGCCTCGAAGCGGTCGAGCGCATCGCCTGCGCTCCCGAGGCGCAGCTCAAGCCGCCTGGGCGGCGATGTCTTGCTCGAAGTCATAGCGCAGCTGCTCCACCGAACGGAACTCGTACGCCGTGGCGCGCCCGCGCACGCGCCGCCGGCCGTTCTCGTACTCGACGAGATCGCCGTAGCGCAGCCGATAGCGCAGATCGTCATGGACGATCAGCTCGAGGGTTGCGCCGCCCGCGAGGGCGATCTCGTGGAAGAGCACCATATATGGCCTAGAGTACCATAGTCTGGTTACGCTAGAATGACGCGAAACGTGGCCCGGAACGACTTCTTCAACCTCTACCGGCACGGCTTCGCGCGCCTCGCGGTCGCGACGCCGCTCGTGCGCGTGGGGGATCCGGCCGCCAACGTTGCGCAGACGCTCGCGCTGATGCGCGAGGCGGCGCGCCGCAAGGTCGCGCTCGTCGTGTTCCCCGAGCTCGGCCTGTCCGCCTACACCTGCGAGGACCTCTTCCACCAGCGCGCGCTGCTCGAGGCCTCGGAAGCGGCCCTCGCCGGGCTGCTTGGCCAATCGAAGGCTCTGAATGTCGCGGCCCTGGTCGGCCTGCCCGTTCCGGTCGATGGGCTGCTCTACAACTGCGCCGCGCTCATCGCCGGCGGACGCCTCGTGGGCGTGGTACCGAAGACCTATCTGCCGAACTACCGCGAGTTCTACGAGGCGCGGCAGTTCACGCCCGGCGACGTCGCGCGCGCCGGCGAGATCACGCTCGCGGGTCAGGCGGCGCCCTTCGGCACGGGGCTGCTGTTCCGCTTCTGGGAAGGATTCGTCCTCCACGTGGAGATCTGCGAGGACCTGTGGGTTCCCACGCCCCCCTCCTCGTTCGCCGCGCTCGCCGGCGCCACGGTGATCGCCAATCTCTCGGCCTCGAACGTCGTCGTCGGCAAAGAAGGCTATCGGCGGCAGCTCGTCGGCAACCAGTCGGCGCGCTGCCTCGCCGCCTACCTCTACAGCGCCGCGGGGCTGGGCGAGTCGACCACCGACCTCGCCTGGGACGGGCACGCGGTGGTCTACGAGAACGGCACGCTCGTCGCGGAGTCGCGGCGCTTCGCGCGAGCGCCTCAGCTCGCCGCCGCCGACGTGGATCTCGGGCGCCTTGCCGCCGACCGCATGCGGCAGAACACCTTCGGCGCTGCGGCGCTGCGCCACCGCGCGGACGTCGCGCGATTCAGGACCATCCCGGTGGGGCTCGCGGCTCCCAGGGGCCGGATCTCCCTGGAGAGAAGCGTGGAGCGACTGCCCTATGTCCCGAGCGATCCCGCCACGCGCGATGCGCGCTGCGAGGAGGTGTACCGCATCCAGGTGGAGGGCCTCGTCACGCGCATGCGTGCAACCGGGACGAAGAAGCTGGTGATCGGCGTCTCGGGCGGCCTCGATTCGACCCAGGCGCTCATCGTCTGCGCCCGCGTGATGGACGAGCTGAAGCTGCCGCGCAAGAACATCCTGGCCTTCACCATGCCGGGCTTCGCCACCAGCACACGCACGCGCAATCAGGCCTGGCAGCTCATGCGCGCCGTCGGCGCCACGGCCGAGGAGATCGACATCCGTCCCTCCTGCCTGCAAATGCTGAAGGACCTGCGCCATCCTTTCGCAAAGGGCCGCAAGCTCTACGATGTGACCTTCGAGAACGTGCAGGCGGGCGAGCGCACGAGCCACCTCTTCCGCCTCGCCAACCACCACCAGGGCATCGTCGTGGGCACGGGCGATCTCTCCGAGCTTGCGCTCGGCTGGTGCACCTACGGCGTGGGCGACCAGATGTCGCACTACAACGTAAACGCGAGCGTGCCGAAGACGCTCATCCAGCACCTCATCGGCTGGGTGGCGGACTCCGCGGAGTTCGGGCCCGACGTGAAGAGGGCGCTGCGCCGCGTGCTCGACACCGAGATCAGCCCGGAGCTCGTGCCGGGCCGGCAGCGCACCGAGGACGCGATCGGCCCCTACGAGCTGCAGGACTTCAACCTCTACTACACGCTGCGCTTCGGCTACTCCCCGGCGAAGGTGGCGTTCCTCGCCTGGAACGCGTGGCGCGGCAAGTACCGTCTCGCCGAGATCCGCAAGTGGCTGCGGGTGTTCCTCTACCGCTTCTTCCAGATCTCGCAATTCAAGAGGAGCGCCGCGCCCAACGCGCCGAAAGTGGGCTCGGGCGGATCGCTCTCGCCGCGCGGCGACTGGCGCGCGCCCTCCGACGGCACGGCGGACGCGTGGCTGGCGGCCCTCGCCGAGGTTCCCTCGCGCGAGTGAGGGGCTAGCCCTCGGGATGCCCCTTGGCGATCTCCTGCGCCCGGTCGTAGACGTCCTCGGGCGGGCGCGCCTCGCCCTCGATCCAGCGCGTCAGCTCGAACACCGCGACGTCGAGCCGCGCCGCGAGGTCGGAAATTCCGCCGGCGGCGAGCTGCGCTTGACGCAGCGTGCGCATGTACTTGGTGTCCTTCAGAGCGTACCGTTTCTCAGGCGCGCCTCGCCTCGCGGCGCGACGCGCGCCTCGGGCAAGTGCTCCAGCATGATGTCGAGCGCGGCGAGGAAAAGGGCCTCCGGAACGGGGCGCGTGCCGGTGATGTACGCGGCGAGCAGCCGCTCGGCGACCTTCAGGCGCCCGGCCAGCGCGGCGACGCTGCCGGCCTGCACGGCCGCCCTTGCCAGCACCCGGCGGGCGGTCAGGGAGGAATCCACCGCGCGATTGTCTTAGCCGCGGCGATCTCCCGACAAGTCGGGAAACGCCCGACAGCTACGACACCGAGGCGATCGACTGCATCAGCGTTTCGCGGTCCGGCGCCGCGCCCTCCGGCACGATGCGCCCGCTCGGCTCGCCGACGAGCGATGTGCGCGTCATGTGGCGCGTCTTTCCCTGGTCGAAATCCGCGAGCGCGACGTGCAGCGTGCAGCGGTTGTCCCACATCACGAGGTCGTTCACGCTCCAGCGGTGCCGGTAGACGAGCTCGGGCGAGGTCGCGTGCTGGTTGAGCAACCCGAGGATCGGCGCGCTTTCCTCCTCGGTCATGCCCACGAAGCTGCGGATGCGCTGGCCCAGGCACAGCGACTTGCGTCCCGTCTCGGGGTGCGTCTTCACCACCGGGTGCGCCACCGGCGGATTGAGCCGCCGCAGCTCCGCCACCTTCTCCGGGTCGCGCTTCTCGATGCCCTTGACGAGCGAGATGTCATGGATGGCTTCCAGGCCGTCGAGGAAGCGCCGCAGCGGCTCGCTCAGCGTCTCATAGGCGAGATACAGGTTCGCCCACATCGTGTCGCCGCCGACCGCCGGCTTCTCGCGGCAGAGCAGCAGCGAGCCCTTCGCCGGGCGCGTCGTGTAGGTCAGGTCCGCGTGCCAGTTGCGGCCCGTGTTGCGCGTCTCAGACGGCTTGCCGCCGATCGGCTTGTTCGTGACGAGCAGGATCTCCTTGTGCTCAGGATCACGGTAGTAGGGCAGCGCGTCGTTCTCCTCCAGCTCGCCGAAATTGCGGCTGAACGCGATCTGCTCCGCCGCGGAAAGATCCTGCCCCGGGAAAACCAGCACCAGGTGCCGGTGCCAGGCATCGAGGATCTCCCTGCGCGCGAGGTCGTTGAGCGGCTTGCGCAGGTCGATCCCCGTCACCTCCGCGCCGAGCGCGAAGCCCAGCGGCCTTGCCGTTATCTGGCCCATGCCTCCATGGTAATGCCCGGGCGCGGTGTCGACACGTCCTGGAACGCGAGCATTTCGCCGATGCGGGAGGAGGCACCGGTGTAGAACCCCGCTTCGGCGCGCTCCTCGGCGGCGGCCGGGTTGCGGAAGGTGCCGAACAGCATGTCCCAGAGCGGCAGGTCGGCGTAGTTGTAGCGGTGCACGCCGCGGCCGTGGTGCACGCCGTGGCTCTCGGGCCGCTGGATGAGATAGCCGAGCCAGCGAGGTGTGCGGATGTTGGCGTGCTGGAACGCCGCGTTGAAGGCAAGGAAGGCGGAAGCCGCCGCGCCCGCCTCCGGCGTGAGGCCAAGGACCGGGAAGAACGCGATCACCGCCCAGGTGGTGAAGAGCGCCGCGTCGAGGGGATGCAGGTAATAGGCGCCGAACGCGTCGAGGCTCTCCGCGCTGTGGTGCATCTGGTGGCCGAGGCGCCAGAGCCAGTTCCACTCGTGCGCGGCGCGGTGGTACCAGTAGTGCATGAGCTCGTACGCGAGAATGCCGGCCGCCGCGCCGCCCCAGGTGCCGAGCGAGGCGCCGTCGAAGAGGCTCCATTGCGGCAGGACCGACCCCCACAGGCGACCGACGAGCGAGGTGGCGCCGAAGACCGCAAGCGATACGGCGAGCGCCCGCAGGCGCCAGCCGCGCGGCGCTTCGTAGCGGCGAGCGCGGTAGATGAGCTCGAGCGCGAGAAACGGCGCGAGCAGCAGGAGCGAGTAGTAGTCGGCAAGCTGGAGCAGCATGGCAGTCCTCCGTTTCGAGAAGGGCGCAATGCTAGGAGGCGAGCGCAACCGGCGTTTTTCAGCCGCGTATGGCTTTGTTTCGCGCTTGTGTTAGTTTCGCGCCTCTTTGTTATTGGTGGACAGGCCGCGATCCCGCCATGGTCCTCCTGGACTACGGAGAATCCCTACCGGAGCATAGACGAAACCGCAGTCCGGGTCGCAGAATGCTGACCAGTGTAGGGAGCAATCTACACCTCGGGCAAAGGCCAACACGCTGTTAGCAGCGCCAATCCGAGAGACGGACTCCTTAGAGCCCGTCCACGGTAGCGCCAAACAAAGTGTAGTCGCTGCTTGAAGCCGCTTGAGTCGCAACACCGGAGGGCACGGCTAGCGGTCGTGCCCTCTTTTTTTGGACCCGCTCGAGCAGCATCTTGCCCGCCCCGGCGGGCCGGCGCTATCGCCGCCCGCGTTTTCCTGCTGTCGCGTTTTCCAAGCTTGTCCGCGCGCTGCATCGCGACGTCGCCCGGCGGCGTCGCGGCAAGTCGTTGTATAAACAAGGCGGAACATGCATTTCCTTCGCCCCGCCTGCGCTATCGCCCTCGTCGCCACCAGCACCCTCGCCGGGGGGCAGGTATACACCTGGAAGGACCCAGTCGATGGCGGCACCCGCGTCTCGAGCATTCCGCCCGCCTGGTACGCGCCGAGCGAGCCGGTGTCAGGGCCGCGCGTGATCGTCACCCGCGAGCAGAAGGTGGTCGACGACACTTCGCTGTCGCTTGAGGAGCGCGCTCGGCTCGCGCGCCGTGCAGCACCGCCGCTCGAGGCCTCTCGCCTCGAGCCGCCACCCAAGCCTTCCGCGCCGGCCCTGCTCGCGCCGCGCGTCATGGATGGGCCGGACGAGCCCGACGCACGGCCGCTGCCCATCAAGCCGGCCCCCGCGGAATAACCGGCGCGCGAAGCTTACTTGGTCGAGAGGTACTTCGTCGCGCCCGCCGGCGGGTTGGCCTTCGCCTCGGCGTAGAGCGGCGCCATCCTCGTGCCGAGCTCCTTCAGGCGCGCGGCGCGGTTCTCCGGCGAGGGGTGCGTCGAGAGGAACTCAGGCGGCCCGCCGCCGCCCGCCTTGCCCATCTTCTCCCAGAGCGTCACCGCCGCCGCCGGGTCGAAGCCGGCGCGCGCCGCGAGCTCGATGCCGATCTGGTCGGCCTCGGCCTCGCCCGTGCGGCTGTTCGGGAGCTGGATGGCAAGCACCGCAGCGAGCTGCGCACCGGTCAAGGCGAGGGCGCCGTACTCCTCGCGCGCGACCGCCACCGCCGCCACCTGCGTGGCGATCTGTGAGGTCATGGCGATCGACATGCGCTCGCGCGTGTGGTCGGCGAGCGCGTGCGCGATCTCGTGGCCCATCACCTGCGCGAGCTCCTCGTCGGTCGCCTTGAGCGTCTCCCACATGCCGGTGTAGATCGCCATCTTGCCGCCCGCCATGCAGAAGGCGTTCACGGTCTTCGGCTCGTCGATCACCTGCACTTCCCAGGCCCAGCCCGACGACTCGGGCCGAAAGCGCACCGCCTGCGCGATGAGGCGCTCGGTGATCTCGCGCACGCGCGCGACGCGGGCCGTCCCGGTCTCGATCTTCTTCTTCTGGCTGAGGCTGCCCATCATCTGGCTATAGGCCGCCGCCGACTGGCTGACCGCCATGCTCTCGGACACCACCATCAGCTGGTTGCGGCCGGTGATCGGGTTGGCCGTGCAGGCCGCGAGGAGCGCGGCCGCGGCGAGCGAGGCGAAGAAGCGAAGGTTCACCCCGCGGATTCTACGGCTACCGACCCGACGCTGGGCGTAACCGAATGTTTCGGAGATCTCTAAGCCGCCTTCTTCTCTGTCTTGGGAAGCTCGCCGATCGCGGCCCTGACCGCGTCCTCGACGCGGTCCAGGAAGACGAACTGCAGCTTCGCGCGCGCCTCGGCCGGCACGTCCTCGAGATCCTTCTCGTTCTTCCTCGGCAGCATCACGGTCTTGATGCCCGCGCGCAGCGCCGCGAGCGTCTTCTCCTTCACCCCGCCGATCGGCAGCACCAGGCCGCGCAGCGAGATCTCGCCGGTCATGGCGACGTCATGCCTGACTGCCTGTCCACTCAACAGAGAAACCAAGGCCAGGTACATGGCCACGCCCGCGCTGGGCCCGTCCTTCGGCGTGGCGCCTGCGGGCACGTGTACGTGAATGTCGGTCTTCTCCAGCGCATCCCCGAGATGGCTCTTGGAAAGCGTCAAGGCGGCCTGTGCCGACTCCTTCATCACGTCGCCGAGCTGGCCGGTCAGGATGAGCTTGCCGCTGCCCGGCACCTTGGAGGCTTCGATGAACAGGATGTCGCCGCCCACCGGCGTCCAGGCAAGCCCGGTCGCCACGCCGGGCACCGAGGTACGCTCGGCGACCTCGCTTTCGAACTTGCGGGGACCGAGGATGGCCGCGAGATCTTTGTCAGTAATCGCCACTTTTTCAACCGACTGCTCGGCGATGCGCATCGCCACGTGACGCAGCACCGCGCCGATCTCGCGCTCGAGGTTGCGCACGCCGGCCTCGCGCGTGTACTGCGCGATGATGGCTTTCAGCGCCTCGTCGGTGATGGTTACATTTTCAGAAACCAGGCCATTCGCCTCCATCTGGCGCTTTACCAGGTAGCGCTTGGCGATCTCGAGCTTCTCCTCCTCGGTGTAGCCGGGCAGGTGGATGATCTCCATACGGTCGCGCAGCGGGCCGGGAATCGTCTCGAGCATGTTGGCGGTGGTGATGAAAAGCACCTTCGACAGGTCGAAGTCCACCGCGAGGTAGTTGTCGCGGAAGCGCGAGTTCTGCTCGGGATCGAGCACCTCGAGCAGCGCCGAGCTCGGGTCGCCGTGGAAGCCGCCCTGGCCGAGCTTGTCGATCTCGTCGAACATCAGGACGGGCGTGCGCGACTCCGCGCGCCGGATCGCCTGGATGACGCTGCCCGGCAGCGCGCCGATATAGGTGCGCCGGTGACCGCGGATCTCCGCCTCGTCGTGCACGCCGCCGAGCGCGATCCTCTGGAACTTGCGCCCCGTGGCGCGCGCGATCGACTGCCCGAGCGAGGTCTTGCCCACGCCCGGAGGGCCGACGAAGCACAGGATCGGGCTCTTGCCGTTCGGGTTGAGCTTGCGCACCGCGAGGTGCTCGAGGATGCGGCGCTTGATCTTCTCGAGACCGAAATGATCCTCGTCCAGGACCTTGCGCGCTTCCTGGATATTGATCTCCTTCGTTTCGGAAACCTTCCACGGGAGCTCCGCCAGCCATTCGAGGTACGTGCGCAGCATCGAGCCCTCGGCGCTGCCCTCGCCCATGCGCTCCAGGCGCTTGAGCTCCTTGGCCGCGTGCTTGTGCGTCTCCTCGGGCATGCCGGCCTCGTCGATCTTCTTCCTGAGCTCCTGGATCTCGGCCGCGCCTTCCTCGCTCTCGCCCAGCTCCTTCTGGATCTGGCGCATCTGCTCGCGCAGCACGTGCTCGCGCTGGCGCTCGTCGAACTCCTTCTTGGTCTTCTCGCCGATCTCCTTCGAGATGCGCAGCACGCCCACGCGCGCGCCCAGCAGCTCGAGCACCTTGTCCAGGCGCCGCTGCAGGTCGAAGGTCTCGAGCAGATCCTGCTTCTGCTCGTTCTTCACGTCGAGGAGGTTCGCCACCATGTCGGCGAGCAGCGCAGGCGAGGTCACGCCCTGCACCACCATGCCGAGCTCCTCCGGCGCGTTGGCGAGCAGGCCGATGGCCTCGGCCGCCTGCGTCTTCAGCTGGAGGAAGCGCGCCTCGATCTCGGGGGTCATCTCCTCCTTCGCCTCGATCGCCTCGACGCGCGCGACGAGGAAGGGCCAGCCCTCGAGGAACTCGAGCACGCGAAAACGGCCCTGCCCCTGAACCACGAGGTGGTGCGCGCCCTCGCCGCCGGTGATATAGCGCACCACCTGGCCCGCGGTGCCCACCCAGTACATGTCTTCGCCCTTCACCTCGTCCTTCGCCGGGTCGCGCTGCAGGAGGAAACCGACCTTCTTCTCGCTGCGCACGGCTTCCTGCGCGGCGGCGATGGAGCCCTTGCGCCCGACCGTGATCGGCGAGATCACGCCCGGGAAAAGCACCGTGTTGCGCATCGGGATGATGATGAGGGTGTTGTCCGGCAGCGGTTTCATGCGCCTTCCTTTTTCCGGAACGTCAGAGTGAGCAGGCCGTCGGCGAGGTGCTTGCCGGTAAGCTCGAGCGCGTCGTGAGAATCGCCCAGCGGCAGCCCGATGTAGCGCTCGAAGCGCCCGTAGGGGATCTCCACGCGGTGGATGTGGGCCGCGTTGCGGCAGGGAAAGGCGCGCAGCGCCGAGATCGCCACGCCCGCCGGCTCGAGCGCGATCGTCACCGAGTCCGCCGGCACGCCGGGCAGTGCCACCTGCACGACGACGCCCTCGGCGTTCTCGTGGATATCGACCGGCGGCTCCCAGGCGGCCGCGGAATGCGAGAAGAACTGGCGCTGCAGCCGCTCGGCCCGGTCGAGCATCGACAAGGCCTCGCTCCACATCCAGCGGGAAAGTTCGCGCGATCTCATGGGCGGTAAATGAAGGCAGGGAACGGGTGAAACAAGGGTCTTGCAAAAAACACACCGAAAAGGGGTCAGG
>DASRKB010000031.1:0-8070 GCA_035649175.1 Burkholderiales bacterium
CGATCGGCGAGGCATTAAGGAGCTACGTCCCGTTTTACAACACGGACCGACTTCACTCATCATTGCAGTACGTGTCGCCTGCGACGTTCGAACAGCAGGCTCGAGGAGCCGGGTGTCAATGAAATCAGGGGAACATCCCGCTTGCGCGGCGGCGCTCCGCGCCTCCTACAGCGCGGCACAACGCGAACGTTAGGCGGCACACGATGTCCACGTCATCGCTCGAGTTCAGGGCGGTCGATGACGCGCGCACTACCGAGGCAGCGCGTGAGCTGATTGGCGAGTACCTGCATTGGATTGCTCGCTTGGCTAAGGAGAACTACGATCTTTCAATTGACGTCGATGCAATGGTCGAGTCGGATCTCAACGACAGGTCGAAGTTTTACCCGCCGAATGGACGTTTCTACCTGGTTCGCTACGACGGCGCCTACGTGGGAGTAGGGTGCCTGAAACGGCTTGCTCCCAGCGTTGCCGAAATCCAAAGGATGTACGTTCGGCGTCATGTGCGGGGCATTGGTGCGGGGCGCCGCCTGGCGCAGCAGCTCCTCGACGATGCGAGGACCATTGGGTATCAGGCGGTAAGGCTTGAAAGCTTAAAGGTTCTATCTCCAGCCCATACGCTCTACAGATCGCTCGGATTCGTTGAAATTCCTCCCTACGCTGAGAACAGCATGGAGGAGTACCAACCCGCCAGCACCATGGACAGGTATCGCTCTAGCGCACTGTTCATGGAACTGCGGCTCTGATGGCATCGATGGCCATGCCGCCTAACCCCGCAGTCGAGCGCGACGCGTTTCGCACGTCGCTCCGCTCCACGCACCGCGCGCCTCACTGCGAACGTTGGGCGGCAGCGACGGGCTCGCGGATGGACTCCGCTTGAAGAGATCATGATCGATATCACTACGCTGCTGTTTTTTGCAGTTGCGGTTCTACCGCTGATTTGTACACCAGGACCCGATATCCTGTTTATCGCCTCGCAAGGTCTATCCTCGGGCCCGACAGCGGCATTCCGGGCGGTGTCAGGCGTTCTGCTTGGGTACTCAGCGCATGCTGTACTGTCCGCCGCTGGCGTTGCGGCAGTCGTCGCGGCCTCACCTCTTCTGTTTGAAGCACTTCGGTGGGCCGGGGTAGCGTACCTTGCATATCTTGCGTTTCAGATGCTCCGCTCCGCGCTGAGTGCCGGCGCTGGGCTGCGCGTGCTGCGGTCCGGGCCCGTGTCCTTGTGGCGCGGATTCCTCACCAGCTTTCTCAACCCAAAGGGGCTGCTGATGTATCTAGCCCTTTTGCCCCAATTCATCTCGACGGGCTCCAACCCTGCAATTCAGGCGATCATTCTTTCCGTGGTCTTCATCGTAGGCTGTGCGCTCGTCTACGGCGCCATCGGTTTGGCGGCGGCTCGGGCGTCAACCGCTGGTGTCGGCGACAGGGCGCGCCGGCGCATCGAGGGTGTGGCAGGGTTCCTGCTAGCGGGTGCTGCGGTGAAGATTGCGACCCAATGATCGCAACAGGTGCCGCCCAACAAGGCGCTTCAGCCGACGCAGCTTTCTTTCGCTCCGCTCCAGAAGGCTGCGCAGCTGAGCTTGAACGTTAGACGGCAACGATGCCAGCACTCCGCGCATGGGAGGCTCTAAAGGCTGGCAACGGGTGCCCGTTCGATGGCGAGCGCTCAGAAAGCAACGAGCACTGGGACAAGATATCCACTCTCGCGGTTTCAACGCTCTATCTCCATAGGATCCAAACGTACCGAGGCTATTGCGTACTGATATTTGACCCTCGACACGTCACGAGCCTCGGCGAACTGAGCGAGCCCGAGCGCAATGCCTTTATCTCAGACGTCTGCCGTGCTCAAGAAGGCATGCGGCGTGTGCTACGGCCCGATCACTTCAATGTTGAATGCCTCGGTAACCAAGTCCCTCATCTACACTGGCACATCGTTCCTAGGTACAAGAACGACGGCCGCTGGGGGTTCCCGATCTGGACGACAACAGAAGCCGAGCTGGTTCGTACAGAACTAGCGCCCACGGACCGGGCCGCACTCATAGGGGACCTGAAACGTGCCATTGCCGTCTAACAGCACGCCGCACACGGACGCGCGCACGAACGCCGTGCCTATTCACAGCTCATTGGCCGCGCGCGCCGGTGGGCATGGACGTTAGGTAGCGCAGTGACCGACCTCCGTCTAATCAACCGATGGCTTGCCCTCGCTGGTGCTGTGCTGAGTTGTGCGCTCAGCTTCTACATCTGGGCAATCGTCGGCGAAGCTAGGGGCCTCTCGGATCTCTTTCTCGCGCTAGCGCAATGTTCGCTCGTCGCGATTGGTGGTTACCTCGCGGCTTCCATTCTTCTCTGGCCGGGTCTCCAGCGGTCGTTCGGCTACCTTGCGTTGCTGCTGCCAGCTTTGTTGTGGGCCGCTACCTTCTTGTCTCTTATCCCGGTTGCGCTTGGCTATTGGCCCTATTCGTCGAAGAGCCCTATGCTGGTATTCGAGCTTATGCTGGGCATTCAAGGTTTTCTCCTGGCCCTTGGCGCGGTAATCTTCGAGCTCATCGCAATGCTTTCGCGCTACCTAACCAAGCGCTCCACCCGACGCGCTAAAGCGCGCGAGTGAGCGCCGGCGTTAGACGGCAGTACATGGCTCACCGCACATCCGACTGCTGATGTACTTCGAGGTCCTCGGGGACATCGCTCATGTCGAGACCTTCGCAACCGGCTCTTCTATTCTGGAATTGGCGCGTCTGCGGAAGTTCTATGGGCGCGGGCGCTGGCGAAAACGTAAGGGCATCGCCCGCGCCGCGCGCGCCGGTGAGCGTGGACGTTAGATCGCACAAATCGACGCCTATGCGCATCGGCTTTGATCGAGGCCCTGTCAGGGGCGCGCTTCTCGTCCTGCTTTCGCTATGCGCGGCTTCGGCGTTCGCCCAGGAGCTCAAGGTCACGGGCATCGAGCAGTACACCGAGAACCGCGGCTGGAACGAGGCGGGTATCGGCCCGCATTTCCAGATGATCGTCGTCGCCAGGGTCGTGCCGTCGGGCTTCCCGACGCTTGTCTACGCCGAGCAGGATGGCGTGCGGCAGGCGCTAATACATTTCGCTCAGCCCTCGACGCCCGACCTGTACGTCCTGTTTCAGCGCGTCGAGCCGCAAACCGCCGCGCCGTGGCGGATCGTCGCGGAACGCGACGGAATCAAGAGCGTCCCGGTCCCGACACAAGGGCTCGCGCGGGCATGGCAGGTGCCGCTCGCGAAGGATGTTCGCGTCACAGGCAAAGGCGTCATGCCGCGCGTGAGCTGGGCGCTGCCGGACCTGGGCGGGCGCGCCATCGGGCGCATCCGCGTCGCGGTGCGCGGCGAGCCGCGCGTGCACGGAAGATTCATGAGCGCGCTCTACATCTCGGATGGCCTGCCGGCCACCGCGACGAGCTTTACGATCCCGCAGGGCGTTCTCAAGCCGGGCGAGCGCTACGTCTTCCAGGTGTCGCTGGAAGACATGGAGGGCACCGAGGTCAGGAACCGGTCCATGAGCTTCAGCGAGCCTTACGCGGTATCGGGAGCGAAGCGATAGGTGTTTTTTGGCCGCAATGCGAGCGATGGTTCAAGCGATAGCCGAGTGCAATCTAACCCGTAGCTGGTGCCGACCGGCCACTAGCGTCTCGGCACCTTCGTCTGATGTGCCGGCCGGCCGCACAGCACGACGTTAGGTCGCACCGTATGCCGAGGAGGATGAATGAAGGCCCATGATCTGGTGGCACGCTTCGCCATAGCTGCGAATCGGAGCAATCCAATGGCCGCGGCGCGAGCATCGCTTGAGGAGCTAGAGGACCACATAGGTGAGGTGGACGAAGCGCTGCGCTATATCTCCGGGGTGGGCGGCAACTTTCGGCAAGTTTCTTACCGCTCGCCCGAACTCACCCTCCTTAAAGTCTGCTTTCCCGTCGGACGGCGCACGCCGCCGCACGACCACGGGACGTGGGCGACAATCATGCTCCTTGCCGGCGAGGAGAAGAACACGCTCTACCGCGCCGAGGGTGGACGATTGCGTAAGGTAAGCGAGGTCACCCTCAAGCCGGGCACAATCCTAGGTATGCGGGCCGAGACGGCGCACGTCGTCGAGTGCGTAGGCACATCGCGAGACAGCCTAGTCAAGGTGGTCACATAGAAACGCCCGTGACTGCGTCCTCGACAATGTACGCAGCCGACGGTGACGGCTATGAGCGGCTGATGGGACGCTGGAGCCAGCGTCTTGCGGGGCCGTTTCTGGACTTCGTCGGTACTGCGAATGGCGAGAGCGTAGTCGACGTTGGTTGCGGAACCGGGCGGCTCGTCCTTGCCTTAGCCGCGAGATGCCCAATGGGACGGCTGCGCGGCGTAGATCTGTCGCCCGCCTACATCGATTACGCTGCTCGCCGCAATCAGGACCAGAGAATTACCTTCGAGGTAGGCGACGCCTGTGCGCTGGATTATCCGGATCGCAGCTTTGATCGCGTCCTGTCGCTGCTCGTCCTGCAGTTCGTTCCGAGAGCGGAACAGGCCATCGCGGAAATGCGCCGTGTCGCGCGGCCGGGTGCCGTGGTGGGCGCAGCCGTATGGGACGCCCGCGGGGGATTTGTCGCAAACCGGATCTTTTTCGATACCGCGGCTGCGTTGGATCCCAAAGCCAACGAACGCAGGGCGCGCAACTACACCCGCCCGATGACTCGCCCCGGGGAGCTGGCGAAAGCGTGGCTGGCCGCCGGGCTAGTCGATGTGGTCGAAACGACTTTGAGCATCCGCACGGAGTTCGCGTCCTTTGACGACTACTGGACGCCCTATACGGGCAAGGACGGACCCCAAGCCGAGTACATCGGAACCCTCGGCGATACCGAACGCGCCAGACTTCGCGATGCCGTAAGGCTCGCGTACCTCGATGGAGAACCAGATGGCCCGCGCTCCTATATTGCAGTCGCCTGGGCTGTTAAGGGCACTGCGCCGGGCTAGCTTCAAGGACGCAAGCGCAGCTCGAGCGTGCGTGCCACCGAACAGCGGCTTGCAGGGCGACGCGCCGCGAGCGGCGCGCGCCTGAAGCCGGACGTTAGCCGGACATGACCGACGCCCGCGAGTTGCGCGAGGTGATGAAGGCCCGTCTCTTTCCATACGTCGAGGCCCGAGGTTTTACCCGCGCTAGATCAAGACACCCGCTATTCACGACCTTTCGGCGGTTCGCCGGGAACAACGCTCAGGTTTTCAACGTGCAGTGGGACAAACGAGGTGCGCCGCGGTTTGTTGTGAACTTTGGCGAGGGACCAGAAGCAGGTGTTTCGCTATGGGGTCGCCACATACCGGGCGACGAACTCGAGCCGCAGGACTGCCCTGAGAGTGGTCGGTTACAACGGAAGCGAGGTCCCTACCTTCGCTGCTGGTTTCAGACGAGCAAGCCTTTGCTAGAGGCGGTCCGAACGCTTGAACGGAGCTATCCTGTAGCAACGGTAGTGGACATGGCGGTGGCTGCGTTTCCGGAAGTTGAGGCGTGGTGGGAGAGTCGCGCCGTTGGACCGCACGTCTACATTTCTTCGTCCGATTCTTGGCGCGTGGCAAATGCGGCGACGCGTGCCGGCTAACAAGCAGTTGGAGCGGACGGTGATACGTCGTCACGGGCGCGCCGCAAGTGCGTCATTTCATTATGCACATGCGGCGCGCTGGACATGCGGTTATCGTGTTCCAGGGCACGACCCTCGAGCTCGAAGACACGCGCAGGAACTATGGCGAGAGGCGCATCATCTGTTATGGCCTACTGTGCGCCTGACGCTGGCCCCGCTCCGAAATGGCTGAGTACCGGTATACGGAGTACTTCGAGAAGGAGGTGCTTCGCAAACGCCCATACATCAAGAAGGAGTGGTGCGCCCGGGTTCTCGACAAGCCGCTTAGATCCGAACCTCAAGAGAACAATCGGTATCGGTTCTGGGGCGAAGTTCCCGAACTGGAGGGCCGATACTTGAGGGTTGTGACGCTTGAGGATAAAGTGACCATCCACAACGCGTTTCCCGACCGACGGTTCAAGCCATGAAGCTGAATTACTACCCTGAAACAGACTCGCTCTATATCGATCTTTCGGAGGAGACGAGTGTCGAGACTCGGGAAATTTCCGAGGGTGTGCAGCTCGATTACGACGCCAAGGGAAATCTGGTCGGCATCGATATCGACAATGCAAGCTCGAAGGTTCAGCTCAAAGAACTCATCCTCAGCAAGCTACCCGGCAAAGTCCGCACTGTTGCCGCTTAACACGGCGGTGGTGCCGGACGCGCCGGAGCGTCCGTGCTTATTCACGCGGTGTGCTCGGCGCGCCGCACACCTCCACGTTATGCCGCAGTGATCGGTCGGCCTTGACATGCTATATATGGTATAGACACAATATGGCATGTGGCGTATTGAGGAGCATCGCCGAGTGGACGAACAGGCGTCGTCCCTCCCGCGAGATATCCTCAAGCGGCATGAGAAGTGGAAGGACATCGCGATGCTTTCTGGTCCCCCAGGCCTTCGTCTAATTAAGGGATTTCACGACGAAGCGCTTTCTGGTGAGTCGAGGGGCCATCGTTCTTCTCGTCTTGGAATTCAGTACCGAGTCATCTACCGAACCGCCCCCGAGCAGCAGCAGTTGTTTCAGGTGATATCAATCACTGCCCACGACTATCGGAGGCCTTAGATGAGCCAGTTTCGCCTCGCGAAGAAACGCGTCGATATTTCGGTTGGTGAGTCCGTCCGCATCATTCGGGAGTTGCAGGGCCTGAGCCAGACACAGCTCGCCCGGCGCACGGGAATTCCGCAGGCTACGCTTTCGGCAATCGAGAACGACCGCGTACGCCTCGGGGTGGAGCGTGCCAAGGTTCTTGCAAAGGCACTCAAGTGCCACCCCGCAGTACTCGTCTTTCCAGGATGGGAGTCACAGCTTGAATCTGCGGCATAACAACCCAGTCAACCGGACGCGCGGGCGAGCGCAGTGCACTTGCGCACGTCGGGCGGCGCGCGCCGGTTACTGGGAACGTTAGCACCCATGAACATGCCAAGGAGGAACTCGGAATGACCGACGTGCACGAAGGGGGCTGTCTGTGTGGCGCGGTCCGCTACACGGTAAGTAGCGCTCCGATGCGTACCATCATATGTCACTGCACCTTTTGCCAACGCCGGACCGGAAGTGCTTTCGGCTTCATGCCCTATTTCAAACAAGATCACGTGAGAATCACCGGAGCGCTGAAGTCATATGAGCATCGCTCGGACGAAAGCAACCGCCTCCTTCGGATCGAGTTCTGTCCGCATTGCGGCACTACAGTGTCGATGACCGCTGAGGTGTTTCCAGGCCTACGTGGCATAGCGGGCGGTACCTTTGACGACCGTTCTTGGATCAAGATCCATCGACATGTTTGGACACGGTCTGCACATCCATGGGTGACTGTCCCTTCGGATGTCGAGAAATTCCCAAAGACTTCCGTGGCGCAACCGCCGCAAGTCAAGTGAGCATCGGGTATGGGTGCTAACTTCGCGGTGGACCGGACGCGCCGCGAGCCAGGGTGCCTATTCAAACGCGGTGCGGCGGCGCGCCGCTCGCCTCGACGTTAGGCGTCTGTCGATGACGCGTCGCATTATCGCTATCGGCGGTGGCGGATTCCTGATGGAGCGAGGGCCGTCGCTTCTTGACGAGTATTTCGTCCGGACAGCGGGCGTGCGAAATCCGAAGGTTTGCTTTATCTCAACGGCAGCCGGTGATCCCGAGGATATGCTTGCGAAGTACTACAAGGCGTTCTCCCAACTGGTTTGCCGGCCATCGCACCTCGCCTTCTTCCGCAAACCGCGCCAAGGTTCCATCCCGCTAGATGGCATCGAAAGAGGGCTGCTGGCGCAAGATGCAATCTACGTTGGCGGCGGCAACACGCGTAGCATGCTTGCCGTGTGGCGCGAGTGGGACCGTAAGCTCCCCCGAAATGTAGACAGTCTGGAAGTAGAGCTTTCTGGCACGATTGAACGTGAGGGAGGCTCGAATGAAGCGCTCGAAGTTTACGGAACAGCAGATCATCGGGGTGCTCAAGCAGGCTGAAGCCGGGGTGCC
>DASRKB010000032.1:0-13554 GCA_035649175.1 Burkholderiales bacterium
CAGCACGCCGAGGAGCTCAAGTACTCGAACGTCAAGGGCAAGAACCCGTTCAAGGACGTGCGCGTGCGCAAGGCGCTCAACATGGCGGTCGATCGCGAGGCGATCAAGCGCGTCGTCATGCGCGGCCTGTCGATCCCGGCAGGCATCATGGTGGCGCCGGGCGTGCACGGCCACTCGAAAGACATCGACGTGGTGATGAAGGTCGACCCGGCGGGCGCGAAGAAGCTACTCGCCGAGGCGGGCTACCCGAACGGCTTCGAGTTCACGCTCGACTGCCCGAACAACCGCTACGTCAACGACGAGCGCATCTGCCAGGCGCTGGTCGGCATGTGGGCGAAGGCCGGGGTCCGCGTGAAGCTCAATTCCATGCCGTTCGCGAACTTCATTCCGAAGATCCTGAACTTCGACTCGAGCGCCTATCTGCTCGGCTGGGGCGTGGCGACGTTCGACGCGCTCTACACGCTGCAGTCGCTGGTGCGGACCAAGACCACCGGGGCGGATGGCAACTTCAATCTCGGCCGCATCTCCGACCCCAAGCTCGACAACACCATCGACGCCATCAAGATCGCCACCGATCCGAGGGGCCGCGATGCGCTGCTGCGCGAGGCGCTGATCAAGACGCGCGACATGCACTACTACGTGCCGCTGCACCACCAGCTGCGTCCCTGGGCGATGAAGAAGAACGTCACGACGGTGCACAGCGCGGACGACCGGCCGCAGTCGCGCTTCGCCACCGTGAAGTAAGACCCGCGCGATGCGGGGCGGCTTCCTGTCCCGGCTCTGGGATCACGACCTCGCCTGGAGCTTCCGCAGGTCGCCGGTCACCGTCGCCGCCGCGCTCCTGACGCTCGTCTGCGTCGCGGGCGCGGCGCTTTCCCCCTGGCTTTCGCCGCAGGACCCGTTCAACGCGGCGTCACTCGACCTGAACGCGGCGTTCAAGCCGCCGGCGTGGCTCGAGGGCGGCGACCCGGCGTTCGTGCTCGGCAGCGACAACCAAGGGCGCGACATCCTCTCCACCATCATGCACGGGGCTCGCATCTCGCTCGCCATCGGCTTCGCGTCGGTGCTGCTCTCGGTGGTGCTCGGCGTGTTCCTCGGCCTGGTCGCGGGCTATTTCGGCGGGCGGCTGGACGCGGTGCTGATGCGCATCGCCGACGTGCAGCTCTCCTTCCCCGCCATCCTCATCGCTCTGCTCATCGACGGCGTGGCGCGCATCGCGCTCGGCGGCGACCGGCACGAGGAGATCGCCATCCCGGTGCTCGTCCTCTCCATCGGGCTCTCGAAGTGGGTCGACTATGCGCGCACGGTACGCGGCTCGACGATGGTCGAGCGCGGCAAGGAGTACGTGCAGGCGGCGCGCGTTGTCGGCCGCGGGCCGATCGCCATTCTCTTCAGCCACGTGCTGCCCAATGTGATGGGCCCGGTGCTCGTCATCGCCACGATCAACGTCGGCGTCGCGATCATCATCGAGGCGACACTGTCGTTCCTCGGGGTCGGCGTGCCGGCCACGCAGCCCTCGCTCGGCACCCTGATCCGCGTGGGCAACGAGTTTCTCTACTCCGGCGAATGGTGGATCACCGTCTTCCCCGGGGCGGCGCTCATCATCCTCGTGCTGTCGGTCAACCTGCTGGGCGACTGGCTGCGCGACGCGCTCAATCCCAAGCTGCGATGATCCTCGAGGTAGAAGACCTTCGCGTCGAGTTCCCGACCCGAAGGGGCGAGCTCACCGCCCTCGATCAGGTTTCTTTTCAGATTAAAGAAGGAGAAATTCTGGGCGTCGTGGGCGAGTCCGGCGCGGGCAAGTCCATCACCGGCCTGGCGGTGATCGGGCTGCTCGAGCCGCCGGGGCGCATCGCCGGCGGCGAGGTACGGCTGGAAGGCCGGCGCATCGACAACCTGCCGCGCGAGGAGATGCGCAAGGTGCGCGGGCGCAAGATCGGCGTGGTGTTCCAGGATCCGCTCACCTCGCTCAATCCGCTCTATACCGTCGGCCAGCAGCTCGTCGAGACGATCACCACGCACCTGCCCTTGAGCCGAAAGGAAGCGCGGGACAAAGCCATCGCCTTGCTGAAGGAGGTCGGCATCCCGGGCGCGGAGGCGCGCCTCGACCACTATCCGCACCAGTTCTCCGGCGGCATGCGCCAGCGCGTGGTGATCGCGCTCGCCATCGCCGCCGAGCCGGTGCTCATCATCGCCGACGAGCCCACTACGGCGCTCGACGTATCGATCCAGGCGCAGATCATCGCGCTACTCAAGCGCCTGTCGGCCGAGCGCGGCACCGCGGTGATGCTCATCACCCACGACATGGGCGTCATCGCCGAGACCTCGCACCGCGTCGCGGTGATGTACGCCGGGCGCATCGCCGAGGTCGGACCGGTGCGCGATGTGATCCATGCCCCGCGGCATCCCTATACGGTCGGCCTCATGGGCTCGATACCGAAAATCAGCGTGGAACGGCAAAGGCTCGCCCAGATCGAAGGCGCCATGCCGCGCCTCAACGCCATCCCGCCGGGCTGCGCCTTCAATCCGCGCTGCCCGAAGCGCTTCAAGCGCTGCCTCGCCGAGCGCCCCGACCTCATGCCGGCCGGAAGCGGCGCGGCGGCCTGCTGGCTCCATGCCCCTGCTCACGCTTGAAGGCGTCAGCCGCGACTTCGACGTGTCGCGGCCTTGGCTGAACCGGGTCATCGAGGGCGAGCCGCGGCGCCTCCTGCGCGCCGTAGACCGCGTCGACCTCGCGGTCGAGCAGGGCGAGACGCTCGCGCTCGTCGGCGAGTCGGGCTGCGGCAAGTCCACCGTCGCGCGCCTCATCGTCGGCCTTTACGCGCCGAGCGCGGGGCGCATCGCGTTCTACGGCCGACGCATGCAGATGATCTTCCAGGATCCGTATGCGAGCCTGAATCCCCGGTGGCGGGTGAGGGATATCGTGGCCGAGCCTATCCGCGTGCTCAACATGAAAACCGACCTCGCAAGGCGCGTCGCCGAGCTGCTCGTGCAGGTCGGACTGTCGCCCGACGATGGCGACAAGTACCCGCACGAATTCTCCGGCGGCCAGCGCCAGCGCATCTCGATCGCGCGCGCCCTCGCCGGCGAACCCGACCTCCTCGTCTGCGACGAGCCGACTTCGGCGCTCGACGTGTCGGTGCAGGCGCAGATCCTGAACCTCATGAGCGAGCTGCAGCGGCGCCTGGGGCTCACGTACGTCTTCATCTCGCACAATCTCGCCGTGGTCTCCCAGGTCGCCGACCGCGTGGGCGTGATGTACCTTGGCAGGATCGTCGAGCTGGGGAGCACGGCGGCGCTCTTTACCCGGCCGCAGCACCCCTACACGCGCATGCTCCTCGATGCAGTGCCCGATCTCGGAATGACGGGCAAGCCGCGCACCCCGGTCGGCGGAGAGGTGCCCAACCCGCTCGATCCACCCTCGGGCTGCGCATTCCATCCGCGCTGCCCCCACGCCAACGATCGCTGCCGCCGCGAGCGCCCAACGTTCGCCGGCGCGGTGGCCTGCCATGCCGTAGAGGAACGAAGGATCTAGACCCGTGGCTACCCGGTGTTGGCGACGCCGAAAGGTACATGTCCGGCGGCGACGTGAGCGCGCGCGGAGTCGATGTGACCGCGCTGATCGTCGAAGTAGAAGTCCGGCTCGAACGCCTTCAGGAACTCGCCCTTGTCGAGCCCGCCGAGAAACATGAGCTCGTCGACGGCGATGTTCCACTCCATCAGCGTCCTCACTGCGCGCTCATGCGCCGGCGCGCTGCGGGCCGTCACCAGCGCCGTTCTGATTCTCATTCCCGTATCTTTCACCGTCTGCAACCGATGCAAGGCCTCCAAGAGGGGCTTGAACGGCCCCGGCGGAAGCGGCTGCAGGGCTCGGGTCGCCTCGTGGCGCGTGAATGCGTCGAGCCCCTCGCGCTGGTAGACGATCTCCGCCTCGTCGGAGAACAGCACCGCGTCGCCGTCGAACGCGATGCGCACCTCGTCGGCGTGGCGGCTGGCGGCAAGGCGCGACTCCGGGTAGACACGCGCCGCCGGACACTTCGCCTCGAGCGCGCCGAGCACGTCCGCCTCGTTCGCGGACAGGAACAGGTTCGCCTTCAGCGCCTCGAGGTACTTGTACGGGCTGCGACCCCGGGTGAATACCCCGCGCTCGATGGCGAGTCCGGCTTCCTTCGCCGACTTGAAGACTCGAAGACCCGACACCGGATCGTTCTTGGAGAGGATCACCACCTCCACGCGGCTCGCCTGCGCGGTATTGAAGGCGAGCAGCTTCTTGACCAGCGGGAAGGCCACCCCTTCGCGCGCCGGCACTTCGAGGCGCCCGTACTGAAGCGCGATGTACGCCGCCTCCCCGTCACGCTCGTAGACCCGGTTCTCTTCCTCGAAGTCGAACAACGCCCGCGAGGAGATTGCGACCACCAGCTTGCCTTCGACCGAATAGGGCATGGCCTGCCAATCTAGCATGCGATTGCCGGCGGACGGGTCGTGGTTCAAGGACCGGATCAGTTATTCACATAGAAGAGCCCTAGCCGAAGCGTTGCGAATTCGGGCATGCGCTAGCCATTTCTGCACACCATCGCTACCATGCATTTGATCTGAGATCAAAAGAAGCAGCGAATTGCCGACGTGTGCAGCCGCAAGCCGGCAGGCGCGGCCTTATGACAAATAGGGATGGTCCACCATGCGGCAAAACCTGCTCGTCACGCTCATCGCGTTCAGTCTTCTCGCGGCGCCCGCGATCGCGCAGACTGCGGGTTCATCCGCCGAGCGCTGGCAGTTTGCGGTAACGCCCTACCTGTGGCTCCCAAATGTTGACGGTACGCTGAAGTTCAGCGTTCCGCCGGGCGCTGGCGGGAGTCCGGAAGTGGACGTGGGCCCCAACGATTATCTTTCGAACCTCGACTTCGCTCTGTTTCTAGCCGGCGAGGCGCGCCGGGGCCGCTGGGCAATCATCACCGATATCATCTCCCTGGATTTTTCGAACGAGGAGGGCGCGGTAAAGTCGGTCACCGGCCCGGGGGGCAGCGTTCAGGTGGCGAATGCCAATACACAAACCGGGGTGAAGGGGCTGGTCTGGGCATTGGCGGCGAGCTACACCGTTTCCCGCAGCAGCGTCTCGACATCAGACCTGCTCGGCGGATTGCGCTACGCTGGCTTGGAGACCTCTGTCGACTGGCAGCTCGCTGGACCGATCGGGCTGCTTCCGCAATCGGGAAGCTTCTCGCAGCAGGTTGACCTGTGGGACGCGATCATCGGCGTGCGCGGAACTGCCCGACTGGGCGAGGGCGGCTGGTTCGTCCCCTATTACCTCGACGTTGGCACCGGCTCTTCGGCATTGACCTGGCAGGGTATGGCGGGAGTCGGCTATACGTTCAAGTGGGGCGAGGTGCTGCTCGCGTACCGCCACCTGTACTACGACCAGAAGGGCGACAAGCTCATCCAGGACATGCGCTTCAGCGGCCCGGCGCTAGGCGCAACTATCCGCTTCTAGGGAAGCCAAGGGAGCAACAAGCCCAGGCCGGCTGGAGCGGGTGATGGGAATCGAACCCACGTATTCAGCTTGGGAAGCTGATGTTCTGCCATTGAACTACACCCGCGTAGCGCGAATCATACAACGCGCCTGAGCGCCTTAAGCCTGCGTTAAGGGACCGCGCAGCATTCTCGCCGCAAGCGAAAAAAGAAGGTCCCATCCTTGCGATTTCTGCTCCTTGGTGCGTTGCTGTGCCTCGTGGCGTACAGCGCTGTCGGCGATGAGGTGCGCCTCGCGAATGGCGACCGCATCAGCGGCACGATCAAGGGCAAGTCGGGCGGCAAGCTCATCGTGGCGACGGCGCACGCGGGCGAAGTGGCGGTGGACTGGGGCAAGGTCGTCTCCATCACCACCACGCGCCCCATGGAGGTTCTTCTCAGGGGTGCTTCCGGGCCAGCGCGCGGCACGCTGCAGCCGCTCTACGGCGGAAGCGCGCTCTTCGTCGCGGCCGACGGCAGCGCGAGCGAAATCACGCTGGGCGACATCGCCTACCTCAACCCGGAGCCGCACGAGAGCGGCGCTGGCACCACGTACTCCGGGCGCGCGACGCTCTCGGCGAACTACACCGGCGGCAACGTGGAAAGCGAGCACCTGTACGCCGATGCCGAGCTCACTGCGCGCGCGCTGCACCATCGCTATTCCATCTCTGGGAAGGTGGAGCAAAGGGAAGACCCGTCGCTCGGCAACAATTCCGCCTGGCTCGCGGCGGCGAACTACGATCGCTTCTTCGATGCCAGGCAGTTCGGCTACGCCCGCGGCTCGGTCGAGCGCGACGAGGCGAAGGACCTTGAGCAGCGCTCGGCGCTCGGCGTGGGCTATGGCGTGGATCTTTTCGACTCGCCGGCCGCCGCGCTTTCGGTGCGGGGCGGCCCGGAGTACGTCGTGGTCGAGCGCTTTGCCGGCCCGCACGAGGAATACCCGGCAGCCGGCTGGGGAATCAAGGGACGCTGGCGCCCTGCGGGCGGGCGGCTGGAGCTCTTCCATGAGCAGGATGGTTTCTGGAATCTGGAGGATACCGACGTGGTGACGCTCCGCTCGAAGACCGGCGTGCGGGTGCCGGTGATCGCTCGCCTCAACGCCACCGCGCAGATCAACATCGACTGGGAAAGCGAGCCCGCGCCCGGCCGCGCCTCGACCGACCATACGCTGCTGCTCGGCCTTGATTACACGTGGTAATCTCCTTGCATGATCCAAGTCGTGGTGAACGGCAAGCCCCAGCGCTTCGAGCAGCCGCTTCCCGTCGCCGGGCTCGTGGAGCGACTGGCGCTCGCCGGCAGGAGAATCGCGGTTGAGAGGAACGGAGAGATCGTGCCGCGCAGCGCGCACGCGAGCACGCTCGTCGTGGATGGTGACCAGCTCGAGATCGTCGTCGCCGTCGGCGGAGGCTAGAGGAAGGGAGAAATGAAGACGGACCCGCTCCTCATCGCCGGCAAAAGCTACGGCTCGCGCCTGCTCGTCGGCACGGGAAAGTATCGGGACTTCGCGCAGACTCGCGCGGCGGTCGAGGCATCGGGCGCGGAGATCGTCACGGTCGCGATCCGCCGCACCAACATCGGGCAGAACCCGAACGAGCCGAGCCTGCTCGAGGCCCTGCCGCCCTCGAAATTCACCTACCTGCCCAACACCGCCGGCTGCTACAGCGCCGAGGACGCGGTGCGCACGCTCCGGCTCGCGCGCGAGCTCCTTGACGGACACGAGCTCGTGAAGCTCGAGGTGCTCGGGGACCCGCACACGCTTTACCCGAATATGCCCGAGACGCTCAAGGCCGCCGCGCAGCTGGTCAAGGAAGGGTTCAAGGTCATGGTGTACTGCTCGGACGATCCGATCCAGGCGCAGATGCTCGAGCAGGCCGGCTGCATCGCGATCATGCCTCTCGCCTCGCTCATCGGCTCGGGGATGGGCATCCTGAACCCTTGGAACCTGCAGCTCGTGATCGAGAAGGTGAAGCTCCCGGTGCTCGTCGACGCGGGCGTGGGCACCGCCTCGGATGCCGCGATCGCGATGGAGCTGGGCTGCGACGGGGTGCTGATGAACACTGCGATCGCGGCCGCGCACGACCCGGTGATGATGGCGCGGGCGATGAAGAAGGCGGTGGAAGCGGGGCGCGAGGCGTTCCTCGCCGGCCGCATGCCGAAGAAGCTCTACAGCGCCACGCCCTCCTCGCCGACCGAAGGAACGATCCCCTCCAAGGCCGCTTGAACCGGCCCATTCGCAGTTATGTGCTGCGTCAGGGCCGTACGACCCCGGCGCAGGCGCGCGCGCTGGACCAGCTTTATCCAAAGTACGGCATCGTTTTCTCGGACCGGAAGCTTTCTTCTTCGAAAAGCCTGGTCCTGGAAATCGGATCCGGGATGGGGGAGACGACGGTGGAAATCGCGAAAGCACATCCCGAAGTCGATTTCGTCGCGGTCGAGGTGCACGGGCCCGGCGTCGGCAGCCTCCTCAATGCCATAGAAAAGAGTCAGCTTGAAAACCTGCGCGTCATCCGCCACGACGCGGTGGAAGTGCTCGAGCGCATGGTGGCGGACGGCTCGCTCGCGGCGATCCATCTCTTCTTTCCCGATCCCTGGCCGAAGAAGCGCCACCACAAGCGCCGGCTCGTGCAGCCGGCCTTCGCCGCGCTCGCCGCCCGAAAGCTCGCGCCGGGCGGCGTCGTCCACGGCGCTACGGACTGGCCCGACTACGCGGAGTGGATGGCCGCGGTCTTCTCGGGCGAAAAGCTCCTCGAACCCGCCCCGCTCGGGCTTTTTCCGAAGCCCGCCACGAAGTTCGAAGCCCGCGGCAAGCGCCTCGGGCACCCTATACGCGAGCTTTTCTTCAGGAGGCGCAAGGCATGAACTCGCACGGCATGACCGTCTCGGACGAGGTGATCCCCGCGCGCGCCGGCTGGAGCCGCGTCATCTCGCGCGGACACGTGCTCCGCCTCGTCGACCTCGAAGGAAAGCAGGCAGTGGACTTCCTGTGCTACAGCGCCGCCGACCCCGAGGACCGATACGCCGCGGCCGACACGATGAAGATCAACGGCGGCATCTTCATCGGCAAGGGTACAGTGCTGTACTCGGTGAATTGCAACCCTTTGTTCACCCTCGTCGAGGACACCTGCGGGTTCCACGACACCATCGGCGGCTGCTGCTCCTCGGCCCTCAACCGCAAGCGCTACGGCAAGCCGGGCGATCCGAACTGCCGCCAGAATTTCCTCGACCAGCTCCGGCGCTGGGGCATGGGACCGCGCGACATGGTCGCGAACCTCAACTTCTTCATGTATGTCCCGGTGGGCAAGGACGGCGCCATGGACATGGGACCGAGCATCTCCAAGCCCGGCGACTACGTGGACCTGCGGGCGGAGATGGATGTGCTCGCCGTCATCTCCAACTGCCCGCAGGTGAACAATCCGGTGAACGACTATAAGCCCACGCCGATCCGAGCGATCGTCTACCAGCCCTACTAGGGGAGAAAAAGCTCCAGCAGCTCGTTCAGGAAGAGCCGGCCGCGAGCCGTTGGCCGGATGTGCTTGCAATCGCGCTCGATCATGCCCTTCGCTTCCGCCTTCTCCAGTGCCCTCTGGGCGCTCAGGACGGGGAGACCGGTGCGCTGTTGAAATAGCTCGACCGGGAACCCTTGGGTCAGGCGCATGGCGTTGAGCATGAACTCGAACGGCAGCTCTTTCGGCGACACATCTGTGTCCTTCCGCGGGGCACCCTTGAGGTACTCCGCCGGCTGCTTCGCCTGCTCGTGCCGCGTGACGCGGTCGGGAAAGCTCACCTTGCCGTGCGCGCCGGCGCCGATGCCGAGATAGTCGCCGAACTCCCAGTAATTCAGGTTATGCCGGCAGCGGCTCCCCGGCCTCGCGAATGCGGAGGTCTCGTAGTGCTCGTAGCCTGCCTCTTCGAGAGCCTTCTCAACCTCGCCCTGCATCTCAGCGGAGCGGTCATGCTCGGGCAATCCGGCGGGACGCTTGCTCCAGAAGACGGTGTTCGGCTCGATAGTGAGCTGGTAGGCGGAAAGATGCGGTACGCCGGTCGCGATGCCCTGCGCGATGTCGGCGCGCACCATTTCGGGGTTCTGGCCCGGCAGGCCGTACATGAGGTCGAGGTTGACGTTGCCGACCGCCTCGAGCGCGGCGTCGACCGCGCGGCGCGCCTCCGAGGCGGAATGAATGCGGCCGAGGCGCCCGAGCATCGCGTCGTCGAAACTTTGCACGCCGACCGAGATGCGGTTCACGCCCGCCTCGCGGAACCCACGGAAGCGCGCGGCTTCCACGGTGCCGGGGTTCGCCTCGAGCGTGATCTCGGCGTCGGGCTCCAGGACGAGGCGCGCGCGCACCCCGGAAAGGAGCGTGTCGATCGTCTCGGGTGAGAACAGGCTCGGCGTGCCGCCGCCGATAAACACGCTGACGATGCGCCGCCCCCAGACGGAAGGCAGGAGGTCCTCGACGTCCGTGATGAGCCGCTGCGCGTAGGCGGCCTCGGGCAGCTCGGCTTTTCGTTCGTGCGAATTGAAGTCGCAATAAGGGCACTTGCGCACGCACCAGGGGATGTGGACGTAGAGCGCGAGCGGCGGCAGCACCGACAGCCTCAGCGCGTCGGGTCTTTCAATGAAGACCGTTTGCATGCAGCAACTCCAGCAACCTCGTCAGCGCCTGTCCGCGGTGGCTCAGGCGGTTCTTCTCCGCCGGCTCCAGCTCGGCCGCGGTCTTGCCGAGATGCGGCAAATGAAAGAGCGGGTCGTAGCCGAAACCGTTTCCGCCGCGCGGTGCGCGCGCAATCTCGCCGCGCCAAAGACCTTCGGCGACCAGGGGCCTGGGATCGTTGGGACGCTTCACGAGCACCATGATGCAGTAGTAATAGGCCCTCCGATCCTCCCGCAAGTTCAAGAGGAGCTTCTCGTTGTTGCGCGCATCGCGCTCTTCCCGGCTACCTTGGTGCCCGGCGTAGTAGGCCGAATGCACTCCGGGCTCACCACCGAGCGCCTGCACGCACAGCCCGGAGTCATCGGCGAGCGCCGGGAGGCTTGTCGCGCGGCTGGCATGCCGGGCCTTGGCCAGCGCGTTCTCGAGAAAGGTGTCGTGCGGCTCAGCGGCTTCGCCAATCCCCAGCGCCGACTGCGGCACCAGGTCGATGGCGAGCGGCGATAACACGGCGGCGATTTCCCGCAGCTTGCCGGGATTTCCCGACGCCAGGACGACCTTCACAGCCCCGATTGTCACAACCCTGATTCTGACAAGCCCAGGGCGCGCTTTTGGTGGCCGAACAGCTCCCGGATGCCCCGCCCCGCGAGCTCGACCAGCGCGTCGAGCTGTTTCTGCGAGAAGGGCTCGCCCTCGGCGGTGCCCTGCAGCTCCACGAATCCGCCGCCGCCGGTCATCACCACATTCATGTCAGTACCGCAGGCCGAATCTTCGGTGTAATCCAGGTCGAGCACCGGCGTTCCCTGGTAGAGGCCCACCGAGACGGCTGCAACGAAGTCCCGGATCGGGGACTGCGACAGCAGCTTCCTCGCGAGGAGCCACGAAACCGCGTCATGCAGCGCCACAAAAGCACCCGTGATGGACGCGGTGCGCGTGCCACCGTCGGCCTGCAGAACGTCGCAGTCGACCTGAATCGTCCTCCCCCCGAGCGAAGAGAGGTCAACGACCGCTCTGAGCGAGCGTCCTATCAAGCGCTGAATCTCCTGCGTGCGCCCGGACTGCTTGCCGCGCGCCGCCTCGCGCTCGCCCCGGGTGTTGGTGGCACGCGGCAGCATGCCGTACTCCGCGGTCACCCAGCCGCGGCCGGTATCGCGCAGGAACGGCGGCACGCGCTCCTCCACCGAAGCGGTGCACAGCACCCTCGTGTCGCCGAACTCGACCAGGACCGAGCCCTCCGCGTGGCGCGTGTAGCCCCGGGTGAGCCGCACCGGCCTCAGCTCATCGAGGCCGCGGCCGCCGGGCCTCACTCGCGCCTCGCTGCGGGCGGCCGGGCCGAAGCGCCGGCGGACACATCCTCGATCGCGCGGTCGCCTTCATCGCCCCAGAACATGGCAAGCGCCGAAACGTTGTCCGCGCCCAGTCCCGCGCGCAACTCCGCCAGTTCGGCGAGCTCGGGAACGGCGATCCTGAGCTCGCGCGAGACCAGCACGTCGAGCATCTGCCCCTGCGTGAGCGGTCCCCAGAATCCGTCGGAGCAAAGGAGCAGGATATCGCCCTTCGCGAGGGGGACGCGTTGCGCCGGCTCGCCGTTCGGATCCACGTAGCCACCCAAGCATTGCAGCAGGCGATTGCGCTCGGGGTGCGAGGACAGCGCTTCCTCGCGAATGTGCCCCTCGTCGATGAGCCGCTGCACGACCGTGTGGTCCCGCGTGCGGGTAAGGATGCGCCCTTCGCGGATGAGGTAGAACCTGCAGTCCCCCACGTGCGTCCAGCAGGCATGCCCGTCCTGCACCAGGCAGGCGACGATGACGGTTCGCGGCGTCTCGGGAAGCTCTAGCCGCTGCCCTTCGTGCAGGATGGCGGCGTGCGCCGCCTCAAGCGCGCGAGCAAAGAACGCCGCCGGGTCGGCGATGCGCGGTTGCGCCTCGCGCAGGAAGGCGGCGCCGAGAAGCTCGACGGCGGTCTGCGCCGCGAGATCCCCGCGAAGGTGGCCGCCGAGCCCGTCGGCGACCACCATCAGCGCCGCCTCGGGCGTGGACCAGTGGCCCACGCAATCCTCGTTTGTATGCCGCCCGCCGATGCGGGTGGCATGCGCAAGGGCGAAGTTCAAGCGGTCTGCTCCCCGCGCAGGGCCTTCTGCAGCGCGAAAACACTCTGGGGCCGGTCGAGCGCATGCAGCTGCATGCACCAGTCGATGATTTCGAGCAGCTCGTTGGAGTACTTGCCGGCAAAGGCACGCCGGGCAGGCACGACGCGGTCCTCGCGGAAGCGGGCGTCGGCGCGCTGCGGCGCCTGAACGCCGATGGCGCTGTACATCGTCGCCCCGACCGCGTAGATGTCGGTCCAGGGGCCGAGCTCGCCTTCGCGGGCGTGCTGCTCCGGCGCAGCGAAAGCCGGCGTATAAGTCGGCGGCAGCTGCAGCCCCTCGCTTGAGAGCGCCTGACGCGCCGCGCCGAAGTCGATGAGCACTGGTGTACCGTCCCTGCGCAGGTAGACGTTGGCGGGCTTGATGTCGAGATGCAGCAGCTTGTGGGTGTGCACCTCGCGCAGGCCGTTCAGCAGCTGTGAGAAGGTCCCGCGCAGCCAGTCCTCGGCGAGCGCTCCGCTGCGGCGCAGGATGTGCTCCTGCAGGGAGCGGCCGCGCTCATAGCGCATCGCGAGGTAAACCGTGTCGTTGAAGCGGAGAAAGTTCTCCACGCGCACGACGTTGGGGTGCGAGATATGGGCGAGCGCGCGGCCCTCCTCCAGGAAGCACTTCATGCCGTAGCGGAACTTCGCGAGGTCCGGCTCCGACAGCGAAGGCGCGAGCCGGCCGCCGGCGCCGGTGCGCAGCGCGAGTGTGGAGGGCACATACTCCTTCAGCACCACAGGCGCCTGGTTCTCGTCGTTGGCGAGGTAGACGAACGAGAAGCCGCCCCTCGAGAGGAGCTTCAGGATCTCGTAGTTGTCCACCCAGGCGCCTTCTGGGAGGGGATGGTTGAGGTGTTGGTTGGCTTGCGCTGCCATCTCCCCTATGATTTTGCCAGATGATCCGCAGCATGACCGGCTACGCGGCCGCGTCGGCCGACACCGGCCGCGGCCGGCTCAGCATCGAGCTTCGCTCCGTCAACGGGCGCTTCCTGGATGTCTCGCTGCGCGTCGCCGAGGAGCTGCGCGCGCTCGAGCCGATGCTGCGCGAGGCGATCACGGCACGGCTTGCGCGCGGCAAGGTCGACGGCCGCGTCTCCTTCCTCGAGTCCACCGCGCCCGCGCCGGAGCGCCTGGATCCCGTGGCGATCGCGCGCCTGAAGACGCTCGCCGATGAAGCGGCGCGCGCTTTCCCCGGCGCCGCGCCACTGCGCGTCGCCGACGTGCTGCGCTGGCCCGGCGTGATCGCCGCGCCTGCGGCGGACGAGGAAGC